>JADFRD010000123.1 GCA_022561485.1 Fidelibacterota bacterium
TTGAATGGGTGCAAGAGCCATTGAATAATCATTTATTGAATTGAATAATCATTTATTGATTTGAGATAACACAAAATGTAATTATCATAATCATATTATTTATCCATTCCATACGATTCAACCATTTCTGAAATTCTAAAATTCGTATTCCATTCTCCTTTATCAATCAATTTCTTTAATATTGACTTTTGGTAATTGATTAATTTGTTTTCCAGAGAGTAATGTGCTTTATCATATTTCTCAAACCAATCAGCATTGATATCATCTGAAGCAAGTAATGCTATTATTTGAGTATAATTTTCTGATAATGACGCAAGAGCGACTGAATTAAATTGAATTGTTTCTTTCAAATGTCTTCTGGAATATCCCTCTGCAATATTGGATGGTATTGATAACCCAGAATCCTCTATTTGTGCCTTTATTTTGAATGATATATTTTTTGTTATATTTAATTTCTTTTTTACAGAGGAGAATAAATTTATAGACTCTTTCCAAACATCCAATTTCCTATAACCTCTGTTAAGATTTTTGTGTTTACTAATATATTTTTCTATATCTGCCATTTCATCATCCCTTTACCTTTTATTATCAAAAACTCATCCATTCAATTTTTCATCCATTCAACCTTTCATTATTTTCCTTTTTCAATCAATCTTTTCTTTAATAATTCTACCAGCGCTGATAATACAGTCAACGTCCCCAGTGATGTTGAGATCATTGCAAAAACCATGAGCCCGCCGATGTATTGAATCGGTAAAAATGCCGAAAAGAGCAAAGCGCCAAAACCCATATTTGATGCTGCATCTAAAATAATTGGATATCCCACATCATCTATCACTTCTCTGCTCAATTTTGATTCATCAATCGTTCGTGACAAACGTCGGAATTGGGCAATATAGTGAATGGCAAAATCAACGCCGACACCAATAATAATTGAAGATAGAATAGCAGTAATATGTGATAGTTCAATTCCGAAATATCCCATAAAACCAAAATTGATGATGACAGCGGATGTTAAAGGGATGACCGCTAAAACGCCCCAGAGGAAACGCTTAAAAAAGATTGACGCCATAAGTCCAATTAAAAATAGTGAAAATGAAATGCTGAAAATAGAAGATTTCACAATCATAATAACCAGATCGCGGAACACAACCATCATCCCCGTGACATTTATTTTTATCTTCGGATCAAAACTCTGTTCGATATACCTATTCGTTCTTTCCACATAAGTGAATATCTCATCAGTGGACATGACTTTACTTAAAGCAGTAATTAATCCAACTTCATAATCGTAATCCACCATGGAGGTGAAATCATCCGGATCCCCGGACAAGGAATACATGGTAAACAGGTTATTCACCTTTTCCCTGCTTTCCGGAATGGTTTCAAAATCCGGGTTATCATCCATGACTATTCTGTGCATTTGTTCTACTACATTTGCAATGGAATAACTGAGGGAAACCTTTTCATGGTCTTCCATATAATCCTGAAGATCGATCATATTGGTTAATGTTTCAGGATCTTTCATATCACCTTCTATCCGAACCCGAATGTCGACTGTACCGGTCATTTCTTCATCCATAAAATCCATACTGTCGCGGATCTCAGTTCCCGGTTTGAAAAAATTGATCATATTCACGTCAACGGTGACTTTGGTTAAACCGAACAAACCGATAATTACAAATAATGCACCGGTAGAAAAAACATATTTGGGATGGGTTAAAACCACTTTACCTAATTTATCAATGACCTTTTCGAATGCACTTGGTTTTGCAATTGCATTGGATTCCGCATCCCACTTCTTCAGACTCATGACTGCCGGAAGCATCAATGAACTTAAAAACCAAGCCCAGGTGATTCCTGCCGACATGGTAATTCCGTATCCGATTATGGGTTCCAGCGGTGATGAAATCATGGTCAAAAATGCTGCAATGGTAGTAATGCTGGTGAGAAAAATTGGGACCAGCAATGAATCCATGGTTGATGCCAGCGCAAGTCGTATGTCCTTTTTACGTCTCATGTCTTTGAAGAATTTGGTCACTACATGAACACCATCCGAATTGGCAATAGTCAGCAGAATAATGGGCATAGACGTATTCGCCATGGTAAACAAAAATCTGTCCGAACCGGATATTTTTAAAATCCATCCCATAAATCCCAACATAGAAAAAAGAGATAAGCCAATCACCATCATCACCATGCCGACGGCGGGTACACTGCGTAAATTTACCAGCAAGATCAGTACCATAATAATCAACCCGATTTTCATCAGACCCTGTACATCGTTCCGAATCATTGCCGGCATGGTTCCTGTCACATAAGCTTGTCCCCCGTAATGTATTTCGTAATCCTTTAAAATGGGATCGGCAAGGGAAACAACCGTATTACGAAATGCATCCAATCCCTCACTATCATATGGATGAACCACGGCCACCAGATATTCATCATTTTTGCTTACCAATCGTTTTTTCATAGAAGAATTTCTAATCAAGTATTCTCTGATATCATCGACTTCTGCTTGGGACAAATCCCGGTCTAATTGGAGATCGTCTACTTCCATGAAACCATCTATATTATCCAACCGTGTCGTATTGGGAATACAGGTAACTTTCTCAACAATATTTGCTGATTCCAATTCTTCTTTCAAATCCCAAAGAGCAGCAAATGCTTCAGGATAAAAAATAGATTTTCCTTTTTCACCAAAAGCAATAAATATCATTTCAGTACTCCCAAATTCATCCTGAATCGCATCCAAGGAAATACGGGAATCCATATTTTTCGGAAGAATTTTCATAATATCATCATCTATGGTGAAAAATTTTAGACCGGATCCCATAAAAATGGTGGCAATCAATGACAGTATAATTGTCCTCCATGGGTGATCCAGGCTCTGCTGGATAAACCACCTCCGGATGGGATGGTCCGAATATTTAGATTGAATTTTGTTCATAGTACTTTTTTATTGCCTCTAATCCTTTTGATGTAAAAATTCCTCTGGAAATAATTTTTGCAACACCATCAATCGTTTCACCCACAGCTAAATCGTTTTGCAGAAAGAATTCCGGTTGAAATGTATTGTTGATCATATTGATAAAAACAATTGAGAATTTTCTCATATCCACATCATTTCTTGCCAGACCCTGATCTTGAGCAGATTTAAGAATTCTGTAAAAATCATCCTGGCGGTTTAAGCGGAATGTTTCAATTTCTTTCCATGCTGCGGGATAGGCAGTTTTTAATTGTGCCATGCGCTGCAACGGAGCCCGGCTTGCAAATTTTGAAATATGTTCCATCACTTTTACAAATTGTATGGCCGGATTCTTTTCAGTTTTACAGATTTTACTAAACTTCTGTTCTACTTGTCCGGTGATAAATACGACAATTTTTCGAATGAGCTTTTCCTTAGTCGGAAAATATTTGTAAATGGTTTTTTTACTCATCCCCAGCCGGCCGGCCAGAGATTCAACGGTAAATGATTTTACCCCGGAGCGAGTCATGGCCTCAAAGCCTTCTTCGAGGATATGTTCTTCTTGTTGGGAAATTGTATTAGTCAATGGAAACGTTTTTCGTATATATCGTTTCCGAGTTTAATAAAATAAAATATATACCATCAACATGTTTTATAAAAAATTTATTATCGCGCAAATTAAATGAGACTTTTTACCATTTTAAATGAGACTGTTTTATTCATGGTTTTCGGACGGGATCTCCAAACCATATTTGACTTCAAACATTTTATCAATTGTGATAATTGTTTGAAGAATTCTTCCTCTTTCTTTTGTTAAAATAGTATTTAGTTCATTTTTTCGTATTTTATTTGAATCCATAATTTTCTTAGTGGATTCGCAAAGCTATTTTTCTATCTCTCGGCCGCACTCTGAACACTCTAAATCCGTTTTTTCATAAGGTTTAGTTTTTTTTAATTTGTTTTCTATAAACCAAAGAATAATAAATATAAAAAGAGTAAGTACAGCAGCAACAATAGCGGCTCCATATAATCCAAAACCAACAGCCATACCGATTCCAGCAGCAACCCAAAGTCCACTAGCTGTCGTGAGTCCTGTAACTCTTGAACCTCTGAAAATAATAAGACCTGCACCAAGAAAACCTATTCCAACAACAACCTGGGCAGCCATTCGAAGCATATCGAAATTTGTAAAACCTTGAGAAAGATAAGAATTAGAAACAACTTGAGAAATGATTACAAAAAGAGCCGACCCCATTGAAACAAGCGCGTATGTCCTTATCCCAGCTGTTTTATGGGCAAAAACACGCTCTGTTCCAAGAATAGATCCTAGAACCATTGCCAACACAAGTCTTATAGCTATTTCAGCAATTGTTAATTCCATATAAAATATAATCCTAATTTATGAATTCGTAATTCGTACTATGCTTATAGTATACCAAATCCCCAAAAATAAAAAACCCAGCCCTGTGTATGGACTGCGTAGGACACTCTCTTAAGCTGGTTTTCTATATTAGAAATTATCTAATAATTCCTCCACCCAGACACTCTTCTCCATCATAGAGCACGAGTGATTGACCAGGAGAAGCTAAGAGCGCTTTATGGAATTTAAGCGTTGCATTACCTTTACCTATAGAAATTATTTCACATTCACGGAGCTCGCCGAGGTGGCGAATCCGCGCTTGGTACCCGCCACGACCACCGATTCGGGCAGGCTTTTCCCCTATCTTAGGTACATCTGTGATCCAATTTGTTTTTTCTATTATAATTTCTTTTCTTTCTGAAATGCTTTCCTCTGGAGTATCTGAAACGATTAGCGTATTGTTATCTATATTCTTTGCAATAATATAATATGGCTTATCATCTGTTCCCTTCTTGGTAATGGTAAATCCATGCCGCTCACCGAGCGTGAAGAACACTGATCCAGAATGCCAGCCTATTACATCTCCTTTTTCATTTATTACATCTCCTTTCTTTTCATCTATGTAGTGCTTTAAAAAATCTTTCATATCGATCTTGCCGAGAAAGCACACCCCCTGGCTATCTTTCTTCGTCTCTGTTGGTAATCCAAATTTATGGGCTAGTTTTCTGACATATTCTTTTTTATATCCCCCAACGGGAAACATGGTCTTTGGTAATTGATCTTGGCCGAGAGTCCACAAAAAATATGACTGGTCTTTCCCGTCATCCACTCCCTTCAGAAGTTTATATCCACCTGATTGCTCTACCTGCGCATAGTGACCAGT
>JADFRD010000041.1 GCA_022561485.1 Fidelibacterota bacterium
AACTAGACGACCTGCTGTTTTTCCGTTAGAATGTAGTAATGAAGACACGACAATCAACGAAAAAGTGTACGCTATGCAAGAAGATTTATCCTCTTACACAAAAGAACTTCTCTTGGGTATGGCACAAATCAAGAGGAAAAAGTTATCCGTATCCGCAATGCAGGAGTTGTTCAAGGAAGTTAAACAAGGTTTACAGGGAAGCCAATGTAGAGACGTTGAGAGAGAGTCACAGGAGGTACGACAGAAGTCCGAAAGGGATATACAAAAAGTTGAAACACTCGACTCGTTCTTGGAAAGTGCTAATCACGCAAAAGACTTTTGTGGAGTGGTACAAATCCCAACCGAAGAAATGCTTTTAGTGTGATTTAAGGGAGGAGAAGCTACACAGCGTATCGGACAAATACAACAACAAAACAAACCGACTAACAATAGACAGAATAGACTCGTCAAAAGACTACAAGACTGGCAAGTTAGTTCTTTGTTGTTTGCGGTGCAACCATATCAAGGGCGACTTTTTTACTCAATCGGAGATGGTCGTGATTGGGTATTCCTTTCCATATTTTAATAGAGAAATTGATCAGCTAATATTCAAACAATTTGATCATTTGAATCGAATATATTTACAATATCCTAAAGATGTTCATACGTCAATTAAAGATCGTGTTATGAATTTATTCCCGTACAACGTAGAAATTCATTTTATTGAAGGTGCTGATTTGTTTCACATACCGGATAATTTTTAGAATTACATGTTCATTATTATTAAGGTATCCCTTCCAATAGAAAAATGAATGGGGAATGTTATTGTGTTAGAGCAATCATTTAGTCACATAAAAGGAATTGGTTCAAAAACGGCGATTCAATTATGGTCATCACACATTCATGACTGATCATCCTTAAAAATGCATGGCAAAGTTTGCGCAGATTATTTCGTTAGATTGCCAGAATACTATTTAGAGAAATAATATGGAAATAATAAAGAAAAAAGACTCACCACGATATATCAGGAAAGAAGGAATTAAGTCATATTTACTGGCTTCACCAGTTACATGCAATTCGGCTCATTTGGCTACGACATTAGTTGAAATTGATCCTGGAGGCAAACAACGTGTGCATCAACCCTAATTCCGATATTGAATAAAGAATCACCCCTTAAGTGTGTAAATTTCAGGTAGTTACAGACTTCCAAACACACACCCAAAGGGTGAAAACATATGCAGAACAAAATATTACCATTTTTCGTCAAGCAATCCAAAACCAAATTAACAGATCGTGGCAGTATAGCCATCGTAGATGAGTTTATGACCGGGCTCAAATTTACACAGAAATTGGATAAAGTATTTCCCTTACCTGGTTCAGGTCGTGGAATAAATTATACAGATTACGTGCTCACATTGATTTATCATTTTTCAGATGGCGGAAGGTTTTTAGAGGAGATACAGAGCCTAAAGGCAGATGGAGGTTTTCGGAGCTTAATCCAAATGAAACATATGCCGGGCAGTGATGCAGTGGGTAACTGGTTGCGTCGATTTGGTAAAAGGGGAGGAACAAATGATATTGAGAAGATTAACGATTTTTTAGTGGAACGATATATTCATGAAAGTAATCAGCAGGGTTTTGTATTGGATATTGATTCAACCTTTATTGTCAGTAATAAAGGAGACGCTGCGTACAGTTACAAAAACGAACCGTCCTATCACCCAATGCTGGGGTTTTTGTCAGACGGCAGAAGTGAGCCTATCTGTTCATATGAAAAGTTTCGACAAGGGAATGTTTCAGCCCAGACGGATATTTTGGAAACGATTCAACATAATGAAATACTATTGAGTGGAGATAAACACATACGTGAAGTCCGTATAGACAGTGCCGGGTATCAGTGCAAGGTTATTGACTATTGTAATGATAATGGACTTCATTACACGATTACAGCTGATCAGGATTCCAGTGTTAAAGGTGCAATTGAACGGATCAAAGAAGATGCATTCAATCCACTGTATGATCGTTTAGATGGATTTAAGACCCACAGAGAGGTTGCAGAAATAACTCACACCATGAATAATGCCAATCATTGTTTTCGTTTGATTGTACAGCGTGAGTTAAAAGGAGCACCGGATATATTTGGTTCGTATCATTACTACTGTATCATAACCAATATTCCGAAGGATAAAAAAACGGCAGAAGAAGTTGTGTGGCATCATCAAGGCCGAGGGAACTGTGAACGGTATATTGAAGATACGAAATATGGAGTGAACTTACGGTTTGTTCCTTGTGGTCAATTTGAAGCGAATGCGTTGTATTACAGTATTGGGATACTGACCTTTAACCTGTTGAAATTGATGCAGATGATGGTGTTGCCTGAATCTCATCTGAAGCGGACTGTTCTTTCTTTACGCAGAGGATTCTTTCGTATGGTGGCAAAAGTAACGTCATCCAAACGCAGGTGGGAATTACAAGTGGATAAACATATAGAGCACATACGTCAGATCATTCGAGTGAGAGAAAAAATATGGTTATTAACACAAAAAGTCTGACTGCATCAAACTCAAAAACGACTATAATAACTATCAAAGAGATAGCTGCATCCTGTTTTGTTGAAAAACGAGTTTATATGTATGTTTTTTGTGAAAATATACCTGTGCATTTATCGCACAAAGAAAAATCAACTTAACATAGCTGATAATTTATCTTCGAAATGATAAAATGGTGAATTATTCACTTCTTTTCCATCAATATCGGAATTTGGGATATATACATACCACATTTTTTCCTCCAATTATGCTATATTGTTAATCATTCTCCAAAAAATGAAAATTCCTATACAATCAAGTTACAAAAAATAGAAACCTGATTGAATAATAAACCTTAAAGTTTGACTAACCAACCGAAGTCCTCACATTAACGGTATGTAAAGTTGGTAAAGTTGGCAACCCAACCAAAATTTCCCATTAATAGGACACAGGTTGGCCTGCAAACCGAAGATACTGCAAAGCAGTACGTAGGTTTGCGGAGAGGGAGAGATTCGAACTCTCGAACCAGATTATCTCCGGTTACTCACTTAGCAGGCGAGCGCCTTCAGCCAGCTCGGCCACCTCTCCAAGTGTGATTAATGTTGTTTTACGGCGGGGAAATTAGCAATCTGATCAAGCGCGTACAAACTGTTTCCCGCTCAATTGTATGACAGCTCCTTTTAATTCCATCCCTAAAAGTAATGTAAGTGTTTTGGTCAGGTGTACCCCTGATTCAGAAACAATTTCATCTATATGCTGTGGTTGATGATTTAAAAATACCAATAATGTTCTTTCGTCATCTGTTAAATGAAGGTTGATCGTTTCCTGCCTAGGTCTGTGCGGTTTGAATAACTTCGCCTGAATTTGTTCAATGACTTGTTTTCCCCTTTCCACAGGAAATGCACCATTGCGAATGAGGCGAATCGTTCCCTTGCTCTGGGGATCGGTGACTCGTCCCGGGACGGCAAACACATCCCTGTTTTGATCAACAGCATTCAATGCTGTTAAGATGGCACCACTCTTATGTCCTGCTTCAATAATAACGGTCGCATGAGATAAACCACTGATAATCCGATTGCGTTGGGGAAAATTCCCGGCATCCGGTTTAGTACCAAATCTAAATTCAGAAATGACGGTTCCTATTTCGCAGATTTCTGTAAACAATTTCCTGTTTTCAGCAGGATAGATCACATCAATTCCACTGCCAAGGACGGCGATGGTTCGTGCATCATTTTTTACGGTTTCTTTGTGGGCGATAGAATCAATACCTCTTGCCATGCCGCTGACGATCGTTATACCGGCTGAATTCAGGTCTTTCGCGATGGATTTCGCCATACTTCTGCCATAAGGTGTGAACCTTCTTGTGCCGACAATGGCAACTGCATCTTCCTCTTTTATGAGCGATTGTCCTTTTGTAAACAAAATGGCAGGCGGATCATAAATCTTCTTTAACAAGATCGGATATTCATCATCCCAGATAGAAACTATAGACACATTTGAATTCCCGGCTTTTTCAACTTCTGCCTCGCCAAAACCGAAATCTTTATAGTTCATTATCGATTCAGCGAGAACGATATCAATACCGGATTGCTGACATAAATCCCTTTTCGATGCGTTAAATACTGCATCGCCATTCTCAAAATGTGCCATAATGTTTCGAACTCTTTGAGGGCCGAGTTTCGGTACATTTAACAAATTTAATATTTGGATAAGATCAGTCTTCTTCATGCAATAATTCAGTGATACGGGATATCAATTGTTTAACACCGTTATTTGTCACGGATGAAATGTCCAGAAAGTGATCCATATCAGACCACATTGCGTCTGTATTATCATTTTTTAAGTCTATTTTTGTTCTGACAATCAAATAAGGTTTTTTCTCCATATCAGGATTATATGTTTTTAATTCTGATGACAGCGTTTCAAAAACCGATTGCGGATTGGCCTCTGTACAATCTATCATGAATAATAAAACTTTGGTTCGTTCTACATGTTTTAAAAATTGATGTCCCAGACCCTTACCTTTAGCAGCGCCTTCAATTAGTCCGGGAATGTCCGCCATAACAAATGACTGGAATTCACCATATTTCACTATGCCGAGGTGCGGCACTAGAGTAGTAAAAGGATAATCTGCTATCTTTGGGCGAGCCGACGATACAACCGATAATAAAGTCGATTTTCCGGCATTAGGCAGTCCAACCAAGCCCACATCGGCCAGCACTTTGAGTTCAACCGAAAAAGTCTCTACTTCTCCTTCTATTCCCGGTTGGGCATAACGAGGCGTTTGATGCGTAGCTGATTTAAAGCGTGCATTCCCCCTGCCTCCTTTACCACCCTTTAGAGCAATAAACTCCTGATTATCTTTAACAAGATCGGCAACAACTTCACCTGTATTTTCAATTTTTATGACTGTTCCCAACGGAACTCGAATAAGTGCATCTTCCCCATTTTTCCCGGTTTTTTGATTGCTAGCGCCCGGTTGGCCGTTTTTGGCTTTATATACTTTATTATAACGTATATCCTGGAGTGTATGCAATTGCCTGTCAGATCGAAATATAACATCGCCCCCTTTGCCGCCATCGCCCCCATTTGGGCCTCCCTTGGGTATAAATTTCTCCCGTCGAAAAGATACAGCGCCTGCGCCGCCCTTCCCCGAAATACATTTTATAACTGTATAATCAACAAACATAATATTTTAGAGACCTTTGCAAAACGAATACTGTGAAGAAAAATAAATTAAAATTTGACTGATTCCTGTCTCATAAGGCGGAACAACTGTATCGGAGAACGAAAAGCAGTTTAATGTTAAATTTTTTAACTTGTCCACAGTAGGGACGTAGGCGGGTTTGTGAAATTGGTTTTGCATGGGACTCTCTAAATTTAAAACAAAAAAGGTGCGCAGGGTGCGCACCTTTTTAAGAGTTTCATTTTTCATTATTTACATATTGCTGATAATGGCCTCTGCAAAACCGGATGTAGACAACTTTGTTGCCCCTTCCATTTGTCTTTCTAAATCGTAGGTTACCTTTTTTTGTAATATCGTTTCACGGATCGCATCAATAATCAAACTACCGGCTTCATCCCATTCCATATAATCCAGCATCATCACACCGGATAATATGAGGGATCCAGGATTGACTTTATCCTGATTTGCATATTTGGGAGCTGTTCCATGCGTGGCTTCAAATAATGACACATGATCCGACATATTTGCTCCCGGAGCCATGCCTAATCCGCCGATCTGGGCTGCACATGCATCAGATAAATAATCACCGTTCAAATTTGAAGTAGCAATAACATCATATTCTTCCGGGCGAAGAAGTATCTGCTGAAACATAGCATCTGCAATTCGATCTTTAATAATGATCTTATCCCGCACTAAACCGGAAAATTCATCCCAGAAAGCTTCTTCTGTAATAACATCATCGGAGAATTCTTCCTTGGCTAATTCATATCCCCAATCGCGGAAAGCTCCTTCAGTAAATTTCATTATGTTACCTTTATGCACCAGCGTGACACTTTTCTTTTCATTCTGAATTGCAAATTGAATTGCTTGCTTTATTAATCGTTTTGATCCGAAAGGACTAATAGGCTTAATTCCAATTCCTGAATGTTCTCTGATATTTTTACCGAACTGATCGCGAATAATTTCAATGAGTTTGTTTGCTTCTTCCGAATCACTTTCCCATTCGATACCAGCGTATACATCTTCAGTATTTTCCCTGAAAATAACAACATTAAGTTTACCTGGCTTAAGGACAGGAGTTGGAACTCCAGCAAAATGACGTATAGGGCGAATACAGGCATACAAATCTAATATTTGTCTCAATGCCACATTCAAGCTTCGGATACCTCCTCCAATGGGAGTAGTCAATGGCCCTTTAATAGATACGAAATATTCATCAATCGCTTTGGGTGTTTCATCCGGAAGCCATTTATCAAACTCATTGTAAGATTTCTCTCCGGCAAAAATTTCCATCCAATGAATTTTTCGTTTTCCATCATAAGCTTTTTCGACTGCAGCATTAAAGACCATTTCAGATGCTCGCCAAATATCCGGCCCTATTCCGTCCCCTTCGATAAATGGAATAATGGGATTATCAGGGATAACAAGCTGGTTATTTTTTAGTGTAATCTTTTTACCTTCAGGGGGAACGATGTAATGTGATTTTTCCGACATCTATCTTAATCTTTCTTTTCTTTTTTGGTTGATTCTTTTTTAGTTGAATCTTTTTTTGTTTCGGATTTTTCTTTGGATGAAGATTTTCTATTTTTGTAATCGGTTACATAATACCCTGTACCTTTAAATATTAATCCTGTTCCACCACTAATAAGGCGCCGGACTTGACCATTACAAGATGGACATTCTTTTACAGTGGGATCAGACATAGACTGAAATAGTTCAAAAGTATGTCTGCAATCTTTGCAAATATAATCGTATGTAGGCATTAATTATCTTTATTTAAAAAATGAAACAGGTAAAATTTGGTTGCGAATTTACAAAATTTCAGCTATTCAATTTGGTATGTAATTGATCTAAAACATACGTGGGTACGTATTCGCTAATATCTCCATTCAATTTGACAATATTTTTTAAAATAGATGAGTTTAAGTGAATATATTTTTCATCCGGCATCATAAAAATCGTTGTGATTTCCGGGGCCATGTGATAGTTCATCATCGCCATCTGAAACTCATATTCGAAATCACTGACATGCCGTAATCCTCTAACGATTGCCATAGCTGAATTATCCTTCGCAAAATCAACTAACAAACGCTCTGTAGTTTCTACTTGTATATTTTTTAATTGATGTGTTGATTTCTTGATCATATCCATTCGTTCATCGACAGAGAATAGTGGATCTTTGTCTGGATTACTGGCTACGACAATAATCAGTTCATCAAATAATTTCGATGCACGTTCAGCTATATCTAAATGTCCGTTGGTAATTGGGTCAAATGTTCCCGGATAAATAATTTTTCTCATCGTGTCCAAATGTTTAGCTGTGTATCACCGTAAACTCTTATGTCTGCTCCCATGGGTAAATGAGCTCCTTTTTTTGATTCAAGGATAAAACGACCATTTTCAGTTACATGTTCCAAAGACAATTTAACCAGTTCAAGCAAGTCATCGCTACGATAAGGTGGGTCTGCAAAAATGATGTCATATGTCCCGCAATCTCTTAAATGATGAAGAGCAGCTTGCCTTAAGATATTGAACAAATTTTCATCAAAATTCTGGATATTTTCATTCAAAAGCCTGGCGAATAATAATTGTTTTTCCACAAACGTAATTTGTGTTGCCCCTCTACTCGCCGCTTCAAAACCGATAATACCACTGCCTGCATATAAATCTAAAAAGGTCAGTCCATCTAGATGGCCTAAAATATCAAACAAACTTTTACGGATTTTGGATTGTGTCGGGCGGTAGGACTGGGTTTGTATCGTTTTAATCGAGCGGCCTTTATAACGGCCGGCTATGATACGCATTACATACTCTTACGCTCAAAAACAGAAATATAAAATACCGATTGTGAATTACCACTTTCCGGGTCGGTTTTGACTATAGCTTTTCGCAATAATATATTTTCTCCCTGACGTTTTAAAGACTCAAAAAATGTGTTTCTGTTCTGTTCTCCATTCACTTTGATAATAAATGGAGTTTGAATAAATGATCCTTTATCAATTGGATCCAATTTCTCAACCAGTCCATTTAAATTGCTTACAGCAGCCTGGAATGTATTTGTTGTTCCAATTGCATCCGTTTCCTCATCATTGACTAAAGGTAAGCGAAAATCATAAAAATGTTTATATCCTCCACAGCAATCGAACCCATCAACAAAATAATTTATGATTGTCCCAAGTTCTGTAAAATCTATATCGACTTCCTCACCATTCACAATTTCTAATTGCAAATCGAGGCTGCTTACAGACAAGAATGAAACATTTTTATGTTCAAATGTTGAATAAATGAAATCAAGGGCATAAATCATAGAATTGGAATGATTCATAATATCCACTAATTGATTGGGATACTTTGATTCTTTTTTACTTTCATCTACTACTGTTTCAACAATTGTCTCCTCTATAACAGGTTTACTATCGACAAATGGAAATGTAATTTGATTTGCATTATTTAAGTAAAGAGCCATTATAAATGCTAAAATAATCATCGTCGTCGTTAAGTAAACGATTACTTTCTGCAAATCAATAGACTTTTTTATTTTCGGTTTTACTTTTGAAATTTTCGCAAATTTTGTTTCAGAATTTTTCTCTTTTTCAGGTTTGTCTTCTAAAATAATCTTTTCAATATCATCTGTTAAGCTGTAAGTAATTCCTTCATTTGCGAAGAAGTTAATTTCAGAACGGGTAAAAGTATCATCATCCAGCATAGTTTGAATGGCCAGTAAATGATATGAATAATTATCGAATGATTCTGAACTCTCATTCAATGCAGTATTAAACGGTTTAAAAAAGGTTAATTTAAAACCACCCCAATGAGCTTGCCGAGTATCTGACAATTCATCTACAAAGTAAATTGTCTTTAACTTTCTTTTTGATGATTTTGGACTTACGTTTAATAAATCTGTAATCTCATCCTTAAAACCAAATGAATTGGCTACATTAAATGCGCCTTTAACGAATCGTACTGAACTTGCTAACAACGTTTTTCTTTTGACGATGAATAGATCATATCCACTTCCATTATCAGAACATACTCCAAATGTTTTCGTCGTTGATCCTGTGAATGTCATCGATTCTGTTCCCAGCCAGATTGGGGTTGCGCCGTACTCATTTAAGGACAATTTTACAGTAAAAATAAAAATATGCGGTACATGGAGCACATGAATAATATTATTTTGTATCGGTTCTGAAAAGGTGGAATAATCAATCGAGCTGGAGCCGAACCGCTGTGATTTCTGCCATAGAATTAAGTCCCAACTGTCGTCTTTTTTACTTCCTGAGTCCACTTCAGTGAAATCATGGTGAACCCAATGATCAGGAATAGTGACAAATACTTCATGACCGTCTAAAGAGACTTCATTGGTCAGAGATTTTAATCCTTGTTCAAATATATTTTTATATAATGTTTCATTTTCCCTAGCGCGATCAAGATTTCCCGTAAGAGGTATTTGGGAAAGTTGCGTCAATATTGGTTTCTCATCTACATGCGACCAAACGGTGCACAGTAAATGAGAGTGATTAAAGGAAAGATAAATCACAAAGAGACGTTAGTCCCAACTACGAAAACCGTCGTTTATGTAACCGTGACTTTGGGCTTTAAACGAAAAAATTAAATAACGACGCTCTTTATATACTTCTGTAATCGGGCTTGCAATCCGAACACTACTATTATCATCAGAGACGGTAATTTTATAAGGATCATTTGTTAAGGGGCAATTCAACATCGATTTAGACGGCTGGTAGGAATCATAATAGTTTATTAATTCAGTTCTCATTTTAGTTTCTGTTCCCACTCGATCCACAAAATTTGGGTTCCCTTCATACTCATCCAACTTTTTGTGCAGAATGAATATTGTATCATTTCTACCTAAATCATCTGAATACATTACAATCGTATGCGTCGTATCAATAATGGTATCTCTACGAGTTCTAGGGAAACCAAACGTAGTGTCAAATTCAACATCAAAGCCTTTACGAATATCAACAGCCACTCCTATTCCGCCTAAAGTGAGAATCCTCTCGCCTAGATAGGTAGAATCTGCATGCAAAGAATCCCTAATTGCATTTACAAGATCAATTGCCCATGCACCATCAACATTGAATGTATCCGTCAAGGAATTATAAAACATTTCCACATCATATATATTTTGAATATTAAACCGGCTTTCCTCTTCGATAATTGACTCTTCTATCCAAATTGCTTTGGGAACATAGATTGAAATGATCATGAAAATCAGAGATAATACAATAAATAATTCCAGAAAATCCGATCTGATCTGACGTTTTTTAATTTTGTTTTCCATTTGTACCTACAGTAATAAGTGGTTTCATTTTAGCTAACGTTTTTGGTCCAATTCCTTTAATATTTAATAAATCATCAATTGATTTAAAAGGCCCATAATCATCTCGATAGTGGATAATTCTTTCCGCTGTAACAGGACCAACTTTAGGTAAGGCCAATAAATCAGTTTTATTTGCTGTATTTATATTAAGTGATTTTACAGATTTTTCATCTTCAATGTCACCCGTTTTTGTTGAAGTATATTCAGTATTGTTTGAAAGTGAAATAATCATTTTTTCAGTTGTGTTTTTGAACGATTCGATATCTTTTTCAATTTGCTGTGAAAAATCAGGAGAAAAATACTTTTTTCTTACCACTCCTGTTATCAAGCCAATAGCAACTGAAATGATCAGGAATTGAATGACCATTTTTTCCTTACTGGTAAAAATGGTCATCATAACTTTATTTTTTTAAATGGAAGTTTAATTTTGTCTTCATTTTCTTCCATTTCTTTTAATAAAGACTTTTGTTTTCGATTCAGTCCTGTGGGTGTTTCGACTTGAATTCTCACCAATTGATCACCACGGGACAATCCTCTTAATCTGGGAAACCCTTTATTCCGCATACGAAGGATTTGACCGGACTGAATTCCCGGAGGTATTTTCAAACTGGCTTTCCCATCTTCAACGGTTGGGACTTCTAGTGCTCCACCTAAAGCAGCCATGCTGAATGGTATCATCGCTTCCAAAAATATATGTTCACCATCCCGGGTAAAAAATGGATGATTTTCTTCATCAAAAAATACAACGAGATCTCCGGCGGGATTATTATTCTCTCCTTTATTGCCTTGACCGTTTAAACGCATGTAATTACCTGATTCTACACCGGCAGGAATTTTAACTTTCACCGACACAGTTTTCCTGACCAAACCCATACGGCAATCTTTACATGGTCTTGTTATCACTTTGCCAGACCCCCTGCAAATAGGGCATTCCCTCTCAACAACGGATTGAAAAATAAACGACTGGGACATTTGTCTTACTCGCCCTGCACCTCCACATTGTTGACATGTCGTAGGATGGGTCCCCGGAGAAGCGCCACTACCGCCACAGGTATGACAATGTTCTAATCGTTTTATTTTAATCGTTTTTTCAGAACCGGTAACAATTTCTTTAAATTTTAATTCTACCGTCACTCTTAGATCTTTACCTTTAAGGACAAATTGACTTCCGCGACGTCCACCCCCAAATAAACTCCCAAATATATCATCTCCAAAAATATCCCCGAATTGGCTGAAGATATCATCCATAGACATATGGTGATATTCGCCAGCCCTAAATCCTTGTGTTTGGTCACCCATCCCTACACCAGTATGGCCGAATTGATCATATTGCTGGCGTTTGTGATTGTCACTTAATACACTATATGCTTCTGCTGATTCTTTAAATATTGCTTCAGCGTCTTTATCGTCGGGATTCTTATCCGGATGATACTTTAATGCTACTTTACGGTAGGCTTTTTTGATTTCATCTCTGGTAGAATTTTTGTTAACCCCCAACACTTCATATAAATCTTTCATACTTTATTCACAACCACTTTGGCATGACGAATAATTCTGTCTTTATATTTAAATCCCTTCTCAAAAACTTCAATAATTTCGTTTTCATCTCTCCCTTTTTCTTCACGGACCATCAATGCATCATGGTATTCTGAATCCAAGATATCACCGATTTCACCGAAGGGTTCTATTTCACGCTCTTCAAATAGTTTTCGGATCTTTTGCAATATTAAATCAATCCCTTTAATTATTGATGTATTATCAATCTTCTGATCTGAGTCGTGTATCGCACCTTTCATTCGATCTAAATCATCCGTAATAGATAGCATACTTTTAAAAGCGTCTTCCCCCTCGTAACGAATCAAATTAATAAGTTCTCTTTCTTTTCGTTTACGGAAATTATCGAACTCTGCCTTCAGCCGTACGTGTTTGTCATCTAATTCACTTAATTTCAGCGTGAGTTCTTCAATATTTTTTTCTAAACGCCGTTCTTTTGTTTCTTTAATTTTTTTTGTTTTCGTTTCTTTTTTCGTTTTAGCAGACACGATTCATTATCTCCGTGAATTGATTTAATAGTCCAGTGATTTTAGCGTAAGGAATGCGCGTCGGGCCAATAATCCCTATTTGTCCGTGAAGTAACGAACCTCCAAACACATTCGTTACAATAGTGCAGTCATTATAAATATCATCCAGATTTTCTTTTCCTATAAATAAATAATTATTCTTTTTATTTAGAAATGTTTTGAAATAGTGTGTAATGTTTTCACTGTCAACTGCAATCAGTGTTTTTTGTAGATTTTCAACATGCTGATTCTCCGGCTGATTCAATAGATTCATCGTCGAGGACATGTAAACCGTTTGATTTTCCGGAATGGAAAAGTGTTCTTTTGGATTGGTGAGTAAAATTTGGATTATTTCGTGATGAGAGAGAGGCGAATCTTTCATTCGTAGTATAATGGAATCTTGAATTTCTTTGAGAGTCAAACCCAATAATTTTTCTTGTAAGAGATCTGCAACCTTATGCAAATCGCTTTCTTTAACGGACACTTCCAAATTAAGAACAATCGAACGCACCATACCTGATTTCATACCTAAAACAACCATGACACGGTCTGTAGAAAGAGACACCAATTCAATGTCTTGTAAAATGCTTCGATCGAATTGCAAAATCATGGTTACACCAAATAGGTGACTGATCTTTGACAACATCGCGGCGGTTGTTTGTAATAATTCTGTTAGATTAGTGGATACGGAAGCCAATTCATTTTCAACATTTTCCAAATGATTTAACCTATAATCATCCTGTTCCATTAAATGATCTACATAATAACGATAACCAAGATCCGTAGGAATACGACCCGAAGATGTATGAGTGTGCATAAGTAACTGTTTCTTTTCAAGACTCGCCATGGTGTTTCTTAACGTAGCAGGACTACAATTAAACGTATGATTATTTTTAAGGAAATTTGATCCAATAGGGACATTGGATAGAATGTAATCTTCTACGACCGCTTTCAGGACTCGCTGTTCTCTGGGATAGATATCGATTAAAATTTGGTTCATAACGAATCACAAATTTATAAAAATAAGCTTACTGTGAACAAGATGCATTTCCCTTTAAAATTTACTTTACAAATCGGGAAATTGCTCGGCTACTGCCAAAGAGACTGATCACCACAGCTATGAGAAATAGCCAGCCGAGAAAAGTCCATTGCACATGTAACGTAAATGATGTGAGTTGTCCTAGTAGTACGTTGACACCAAAAACAGCTCCATATAAAAGACCAGCGGCCAAACTAGCTCCCAAGACACTTTGAAAAATTCCTTCCAAGATAAATGGCATGCGAATGAATGAATTGGTAGCACCGATCATTTTTAATGCCTGAATAAGATCTTTTTTCGAATAAATCGTCAGTTTAATCGTATTCGATATAATCATTACTGTTACGAGCATAATTGCAAACGCTACTATTGATAAACCTAAGAGCCCCTTTTCGTAAAATTTTTCGATTCTATTAATCAATCTTCCTTGGTGATTTACAGAATCAACACCTTTCATTGATTGTATTTTATTAATGATAGGTTTAACATGCAAAAGTCCATCTTTCTTGCGTGTAATATTGACGACACAACTGGAAGGCAGCGGATTATAATCCAAAAATTCTAAAAGATCTTCATTGAATTGAGATTGATAGATTTGCAACGCTTGGTCCTTTGTGATCAATGTCGTTGAATACACTCCTGGAATTTTTCTTATCTCAAGGACGATTTGTTCTGCCTGTTTATCGGTAATTGAATCTACGAAAAAAACTTCTATTTTATATTTAGAACGCATGTATTCAATAAGCTTTTGGGTATTTTGCTCTGCTATAAATAAAACGCCGACTACCACTAGTACTAAAAAGATTGAAAAAACAGATGTAAATACAGTCAATTTATGTCGCCATAAATTTTTAATACCTTCACCGAATAAAAATAAAAACTTATCCATGTTTAGCTGCGTAATTTACCACCGTGAATTTCAACGATACGGTGATTACGACTTTTGATCAAACTATAATTATGCGAAGCCATAAATACAGTTGTCCCTTCCGCATTTACTTTTTCAAGCAGCTTAACAAGATCAAATGCCGTAACCGGGTCAAGATTACCAGTAGGTTCATCCGCTAATATGATGTCCGGGTCTTTAATTAATGCTCTGGCCAGACATGCCCTCTGCTGTTCCCCTCCTGATAATTCATCAGGTAAATGATTTTCTTTACCTGTGAGTCCTACTTCCTCAATCATTTCAATTACTAAATCACCCATATCACTTTTGCTGTATCCGATCACATGCAAAGGCAAAGCCACATTTTCAAACAGGTTTCGGTCTGCCAGTAAATGATAATCCTGTGAAATCATCCCTATGGATCTGCGAAGTTGTGGAATCTTACGTTTTTTAATTGAATTGGAGGAATATTTCCCGACCCTTACGACACCACTGTCAGGCAAAATATTCATATAAATTAAACGAAGCATGGTCGTTTTGCCTGATCCGGTAGGTCCGATTAGAAATACAAATTCACCATCATCAATCGTTAAATCAATATTGGAAAGACTAAATCCTTTTTTAAATGAATAAGAAGCATTTTCCAGTTTTATCATAAGCTCAATCTAATGGCAGTTTAACTGCACTGCAAATACTCCTACTCTAATTAAATAATAAAAAGATGAATAAGATATATCCGGCAAGCAAAACTCCAGCAGAAAACTTTGGTATAGGTTGTTTCATTAATGCAATCGGGAATAATACCACACCGAATGCAATCATAAATGGAATTTCAAGAAACATAATTTCTTGAGGTGAATCAAGCGGATGAAGAAAACTAACTAAACCAATAACCGACAAAATATTAAATAAATTAGATCCAATAATATTACCAACCGATATTCCGCTTTCTTTATGAAATGCAGCAACAATCGATGTTGCCAGTTCCGGAAGAGAAGTTCCGAGAGCTACAATCGACATTCCAATCACAATTTCACTTACACCAAAAAATTTTGCTAAAAAGATAGCACCTTCAACGAATAAGTTTGATCCGAAATATAATAATACAGCGCCGATTAAAAGATATAGTACACATTTACTTATAGAATATTTTCCATCCTTATTTTTAGCAACTCTTCGATGTGGGTGAATAATACAATAACCCGTGTATATAATAATTCCTGCAAACATTACAGCTCCTTCCCATCGATCTATAAGGCCATCAGAACAAAAATATGTAAATAGTAGAGCAGCTAATAAATAAATAAAAAGATCATAACGAATTCGCGAAAATGTTATGGTAATTGGAAATAATAGAGCACTTAAGCCCAATACAAGTCCTACGTTAGCAATATTGGATCCGATAACATTACCAATGGCGATTGTAGAAGAGTCTTTAGCTGCCGCAGCTAAACTCACGACCATTTCGGGAAGAGATGTTCCAAAGGCAACAACTGTCAGGCCAATAACTAAAGGTGAAAGCCCAATCTGCGACGCAAGACGGCTACCGCCTTGCACGATCCAGTTTGCTCCATAATAAAGAAGAAGACTACCCAGAATTAAAAATCCAATGCTAGTAATCATAAAGAAAATAACTTATGGGCGTTGACATATTCCCAGACGGGCTGGGTAACCATATATCGAATAGTTTTATCTTCTGCCCATCGCTTCCGTATGATTGTGGATGAAATTTCAAAACGGGGAATATTCGCAAACTGAACTTTCTTTAAAACCCAACTGGGAACACTACTGGGACGAAATCCAGGACGAATTGCAACCAGTAGTTTACATTCATTCAAAATTTCTTTTGGTTTATCCCATGTGTGAAATTCCATTAACGAATCACTGCCGATTAAAAAATATAATTCTTCTCTTTTTAGATTTTCTTCTTCTTTATACGCTTTAATAGTGTCTAATGTATATGAAACTCCTTCTCGCTGTAATTCAATCTCTGATAAATCAAATTTAGGGTTTCCCGCTAAGGCCATTTTCAACATGGATAAACGATGTTCTAGTGAAGAGAAATTATTTTTAAATGGCGGGTGGTTGGTCAGTACGAAAATTATTTTTTCAAAATTTTCCGCTTCTGCAACCGTTTGCGCGACCAGGAGATGACCAATGTGCGGCGGATCAAAGGTGCCGCCAAAAAGACAAACTTTCTTCATTATATATTATCGATTTTTATTTACTAATTTTTCAGCTTTCGCCAGTTGATCGGCCTTTATGATTTGCTTCTTATTGTCTAAATAATATTGTTTGGCCTTGTCCAAATCATCGGATAGTGTATAGCATTTAATAATCTGTACGTGAGAATCACTTACAAAATCAGTATCATAGTATTTTGACAAGAGATCCTCATAAGCAATAATAGCTGATTCATACTCTTCCATTTTAATGTACAGACGACCGGTTTCATACAATTTTTTTGCAAGTTTATTTCGTAATTCACCAATCGTTTCCATCGCTTCTTCGGCAAATTCGGAATTTGGATAATCATCTAAAAACTCCTGAAGCTTGCTCAATGCATTATCAGTGGAATGTTGCTCATGATAAAACTTTGGCGATTGTTTAACATAACATTGACATATTCGCCAACGAGCTTTTTGTACAAACTCACTAAATCCCATTCGTCTAATCAAACGATCGTATTCTGCGATAGCCAATACATATTCTTTATTTAAAAAATAAGATTCAGCTAAATAGAATTGCGCATCATCGCCTAAGTCCGTGTGCAACCCTTTTATAGCGATAGTGTTAAACTCTTCCTGCGCACGTAAATAGCGTTTCTTTTCTAATGATATCTTTGCCTTATCAAACTGCACTTGAAGATCCACGTCTTCCTGTGGTTTAGAAGAAGAACATGCAGTAAATAATAGAGTAATTATTAATATAATGTTTAATTGTCTTTTCATTTTTCCTTTACCATTCATAAGAGACTAAAATTCCACCTATTCCATATTTATTTTTTGGATCATAATATAATCCAACATCTGTTTTTGATTTTTGTGCTTTATCCCTGGCCTGCCGTTGGTTTGTAAAAACGGCTTCTAATCCGCTTATGACGTGATTGAACATTATGGCTGTAACAGCATAATTCGCCATTTTTAATAATTGGTTGCTCCTATCGCGTTCATTGATATAATCGTTCTTTCTGGGTGTCATCAGTATGGTTTATCCCGTGTTTACACTGAAAATAAGTTGGTGTTGTTATCCGCAGTAAAACCAACAAATACCGTGCCATCGCGACGCATGTCTGCATATTACAGGTTCGAACAGCGATAGTTTATTGTAAATATTGATATTATAGCCTATTCGATGAATGTTGGGGATTTTCCATGGAAGTCGACTCCACAGGGAAAAAACGCCATCTCTCTGCCTGTAATGACATATTGTCATAACAATGGCAGGTATACATTTGCCTGCAATTCTTATTTCACCAAGATGGGAGAAAAACTTTGGGATTTCTGTCCAACTGCTTTATATTTATACAGTTGAAAATTTTCAGGGAAATGATACGTGTAAGATACAAACCACACAGCGGCACGCCGGGGAGGCGACATGTTAACCCCGAAAATACAGTTGACCCTGGATACGATTAAACGCCTGTCCCGCCACGGCGCCAGGACCAACCTTCGTAATCTCATCAACAAAACGCATCCTGCCGATTTGGCCGTTCTGTTCCGGCATATTGAGGAACACGAACGTCCCACTTTTTTCCTGCATGTCATGACGTCCGATCACGGGGGAGATTTCCTCAGTGAACTGGATCCGGCGGAATTCGCGCCGCATCTGGAGTCCCTCGGCAAAGACAGTATCGCCGGTATTCTGAAAGATATGGAACCGGATGATATTGCGCTGATCATCCGGCATTTGGATGAGGATCTGGGGCAGCAAGTGCTGGCCGCGCTGCAGCAGGACGATTCGGCAGAAGTCGAAGCGCTGCTTGAATACGGTGAGGACACTGCCGGGGGCATCATGACCCCCAATTATTTTGCGCTCAAGGAGGACGTCACCGCAAAAGAAGCGGTGGAAGCGCTCCAGAACTCCCAGGACATCGAGATGGTTTTCTACCTGTACGTGGTCGATGAGCACGGTCACCTGGTCGGCGTCATTTCGCTACGTCATTTAGTGACCCACGCGCCGGCCACCCGTTTGCGGGAGATCATGATTCGGGACGTGATCCGGGTAGCCACCGATACCGATCAGGAGGACGTCGCCCGGGACGTCGCCCGGTATGACCTGCTGGCGGTCCCCGTAGTCGACGATACCAACAAACTGGTGGGTATCGTAACCGTGGATGACGTGATTGACGTCATGCGGGAAGAAAATACCGAAGACATGCTGAAAATGACCGGCGCCAGCTACCAGGAAATTACCAGCCGGTCGATCCTGACCAGTTATAAGATTCGGTTGCCCTGGCTGTTCGCCACGCTGCTCGGCGGTGTGTTTGCCGCCCGGATCATGGGATTTTTTGAAGAGGACCTGCAGAACCTGGTGATACTCGCCGCCTTCATTCCGGTCATTCTGGGTATGGGGGGGAACCTGGGCACGCAGTCCATGTCCATTGCCGTCCGGGGTATCGCTACGGGCAAAATTGATGTGCG
>JADFRD010000042.1 GCA_022561485.1 Fidelibacterota bacterium
AACCTGCCTAAAAAGAAACAGGCCATGTATGAACCTGTGGAAGGAGCCGTTTCCAAACGGGAAGTGGAAAATGCGAGAAAAGAAATTGTCGCCTCCGCAAAGCAAATGGAAAAAGACGGCGCTTTCACTCTATCTGATTTAATCGGCGGCGGAGACATGGTAGAATAATAACCTTGTAGGATAAATTTATTACTAACAGCCTTCGCTAATTGCGAGGGCTGTTTTATTTTCAGCCCTATGTTAAACGCCCTGAGAGTTCTAATCCTGACCTTATTGTTTGCGGGATGTACAAAAGACATCGATTATCAAACGCTGACAATTACATATTCTGCCGACATCCGCGGGTTTGATCCTGCTTTTGCGACAGATTTGCGAACGGGGAAAGTGGTATCTCTCCTTTATGATAATCTGGTTCGATTTGATCTCGATATGAATTTGGTCCCGGGCGCCGCAAAGCGCTGGTCGGTAAGCGCTGACGGCAGAAAATATACGTTTATAATTAGAAATAATATTCGATTCCACAACGGAGATTTATTAACCGTGGATGACATAATAGTCTCTTTTGAAAGAATTTTAAATCCACAAACGATATCTCCCCAAACATGGCTGCTGGACCGCATTTCAGGAGCAAAGGATTATTTGCAGGGTGATACAGATCATGTAAAAGGATTGACGGCCATCAACGATTCAACAGTGGTCATCAAACTGGATGTGCCTTTTTCGCCCTTTATACAATATTTAGCCATGCCTGCAACGGCGATCATTAACAAAAATGAAATGAAACATTTATCTAAGATTCCTGCAGGGTCTGGTCCCTGGAAATTAGATGAATGGGAACGGGATGGAGAAATATTATTCACCCGGAATGATGACTATTGGGAGGGATCGCCGAAAATTGAGCATTTACGCATACGGATTCTTTCAGAGATTATGACTCAGTCCGCCGAATTTGAAGCAGGAACCTTGGATATTTATGAAGTCCCTCACGGAGAATTGGAATACTGGAGGAATAAAAATTATAATAAAAAAGAGGTAAATGAGTTAAACATCTGGTACGTTGGCATGAACTGTTCCCGGCCACCTTTCAACAATGTCTATTTGCGTAAAGCCATGAATTATGCTATTGACCGAGAAAAAATTATCCATATTTTGTTAAACGGATCAGCAACGCTGGCGACGGGATCTTTACCGCCGCAATTGCTTGCGGAACAACCGAAAGTATACTATGATTATAATCCCAGACGAGCGATTGAACTCCTAAAAAAAGCTGGCCACGAAAACGGTTTGAAAACAGAATTGGTTGTGGCCGGCGGATCGGAAATGTTTCATGTATTGGAAGCGCTGCAGTCTGACTGGGCGGCTGTGGGAATTAACGTTGAGATTAAACGCAGCGACTGGAATGTGTTTAAAACAGCCGTGCGGGAAGGAAAACCGGATTTGTATTATTTGGACTGGTATGCTGATTATCCCGATGGGGAGAATTTTTTATATCCCTTGTTTCACAGCAAGGAGTCTATGACCAAACGCAACCGTTTTTCCGACCCTGATGTGGATGCAATCATTGAAAAAATTCAACAATTGCCTAATAATACCAAAAGGCAGAGTTTAATCGTGGAAGCGAATAACATGATTGCCGATAAAGCCCCTTGGGTCTTTTTATGGCATACAAAAACAACTTACTTAACACAAAACTGGATTGGCGGATTTAGTCCTTCTCCAATTTTCAATGCGCAACGCTATATATATGTCACAAAGGAGATTAGTTGATGATTAGATATTTTATCAACAGGCTTTTACAGGCAATTCCCGTTTTATTTGGGGTGATTATTATTACCTTTATTTTAATGTATGTGATCCCAGGTGATCCCGTGTTGTCCATGGTTGGGGAGCGCTACAGCGAGGAAACCATTCAGCGTCTGCGGGAAGAAATGCATCTGAACGATCCTGTTCCAATCCAATTTATTCGTTATGTTGGAAATATACTGCAAGGGGACTTTGGCAAATCATTTATCACCGGAGAACCCGTTATCGTTGCTATCATGGAGAAATTTCCCAATACAATGATGTTAGCTATCGTCGCAATGTTCTTTGCCGTGTTGATCGGCGTTACATTGGGAATGATCTCTTCCATCTCGCCGGGAAGCATTCTGGATAGAGGAATCATGATCCTGGCGTTGGCGGGTATATCTGCTCCTGTGTTTTGGGTAGGTCTCATATTGGTATTGGTGGTGGGCGTGATGCTGCAATGGCTGCCGCCTACGGGATTCGGCGGTGTTGAATATATCATTTTACCGGCACTGACTTTAGGATTGCGTTCAGCTGCCTACCTGGCAAGATTAACACGCTCAACCATGCTGGAAGTGTTAAGCCAGGATTATATCCGCACCGCTCGCTCAAAAGGTCTCCCGGAATGGAAAGTGTTTTTAAAGCATGCTTTTCCAAACACGTTGATCCCGGTCATTACGGTTATTGGAACAGATTTTGGCAGTTATTTATCCGGAGCCGTTTTAACAGAATCGATTTTTGGCTGGCCGGGGATCGGCCGCTTGGCGCTGGAAGCTATTTTAAAGCGGGATTTTCCGGTGATTCAAGGAACGGTATTGTTTATGGCGGTCATGTTTGTAATAATGAATGTAATCGTTGATTTATTGTATGGCGTCATCGATCCGAGAATTCGCATGGAAAGATCAGACAAACAATGATCAAAGCGTTCAAAGACCCCGGAATAATAATAGGGGTTTCGTTTGTATTGCTCATTGCAATTCTGGGAATATTTGCGCCATGGATCGCACCACAGGCTCCCAACAGTCAAACACTTGAATTCCGACATAAACCGCCCGGGTTTACCGGAAAAGTACTGCGGCACCGGCTGGCTCCTGATTTGCCCTATATAACCATTGCAATCAAAAACATATCCATCGAGAATGGACACGTCCTTGTTACAGACAAACTGGACAGACAACACCATATTGTCATAAATACCCTCGAAGGTGGTCGTGTTGAAACAGGGATAACGTCCATGACATTCTGGCTGGGGACAGATCAGTTTGGCCGGGACATTCTATCACGAATTATTCATGGAGCAAGAATATCCCTTACCATAGGCTTTATCGCAAGCTTGATTGCCATGGTCATCGGTGTGGCGTTAGGCGCGCTGGCGGGGATCAATGGCGGAAAGATTGATACAATCATTATGCGGCTTACGGATATAATGTTTGGGTTTCCTACATTGCTCTTTTTAATAGGAATAACAGCCGCAATGGAACCAAGCCTGAATGTAGTGTTTATGGCTGTTGGGCTTGTATCGTGGCCGGGAATGGCTCGTCTTGTTCGAGGGCAGGTCCTGCAATTAAAACACATGGAATATGTGCAGTCCGCGAAAGCTCTTGGCTTCAGTAAAACGACTATTTTATTAAAACATATTTTACCCAATAGTTTAGCGCCGATCATTGTTACATTTACACTGGGGATAGCCGGGGCTATTATGGCGGAAGCAAGTTTGTCTTTTCTTGGGTTGGGCGCTCAACCGCCCACACCAAGCTGGGGCGCCATGATCAACAGCAGTAAAGATTTTTTAAGAATAGCTCCCTGGGCATCCTTGGCCCCGGGGACGGCGATCGCCATGGCGGTTTTAGGATTTAATTTACTGGGAGACAGTATTCGGGATTTGCTGGACCCAACCATGAAGAAAGGCTAACAAAATTGAATAATTTAATTGAAAAGATAGAAGAACACATTTTATCGGGATGCACCCATAAAGAAAACAGGGCGGTTGGTGTAGAAATAGAATCCATTATCTATAACAAACGTGGTGAACGAATTCCGGTTGATTCCAAAAAAGAATTTTCAGCATCCGATTTTATACACATGATCGATTCTGAATGTAAAGATCATCATTCATTTGTAACCTGTTCCCTGGAGCCTGGCGGACAGGTGGAATGGGCGTCAAAACCTGCCTTTACGATTCATGAACTAAACCATGAGCTTAACGGTGTTAAAAAAGCTGTTGAGAGCGTGTGTTCTGAAATGGAATTGACAGTGGTGGATTTGGGTCTCGACCCCATATACACCCCGGATGATATAAAACTGATCAATCAGAAAAAATACCAACTGATGCATAAACGTTTCACTTTATCCGGTCACCATGGTCCGTGGATGATGCGCAACACAGCCAGCGTTCAGGTGAACATCGATTTACTGGACAAACAAGATGCGGAAGAATGTGGATTTATAGCAGAATGTATCAGCCCTTTTGCTGCCATGCTGTTTTCCAACGCGCCTTTTAAGGAAAATCAACCGGTAGGATTTGAAAATATGCGTTATCAGATTTGGGAAGATACAGACCCCTCGCGCTGCGGTCATTTTATCGATCACGGGATAACCAGCATGAGTGGACTGTTAACACAATACTCAAGTTATATTCTGGAAGTGCCGGTTATTTTTACCACTCCCGACAAACAGAACGAAGCGGGCTATTTTGATGGAACGATTAACGAGTGGTTGAACGATCTGAATGAAAAAAATGAATTAACAGATGAAGATATTAAAGTTGCTCTTCATCAGATATTTACTCATAATCGTTTTAAGAAAGTATTGGAAATTCGTACAGCAGATCGGCCACCACATGGATATGAATTGGCTCCCGTTGCATTTTGGATTGGATTGATGGAAAAAGGAAAGGTCAGGGAATCATTATTGGAATCGCTTACACGTTGGACTGAAACTGAACGGATCGAAATGAATCAAAAAGCCTATACATTTGATATAAGTCGAGACGGACCCATGGACAAATCAATTTTGCATTGGTTGGAATGGTTTGCGGAAATAGCCTATGAAGGCCTGAACGTAAGGGCAAGTCGTTTAAATATTCAGACAGAGAAAACCTATATTGAACCGTTAATAAACAATATTTTTTCAAATGGCATTTTTTCTCTTCAATTTCAAGATAAGTTTTCGAAACAGAATAAGTCTGTAAAGGATTTTATATTAAGTAAAGCATATCATGATTAATATAGAAAATCTACACCGACAAATGATTCATTTTCCCATTGCATTGTTAACAATGAGTATTGTTTTTGATTTGTTGGGTCTTTATTTAAAAAAGGAACAGTTTTTTTCAACGAGCTGGTACACGTTATTAACAGGGGCTTTTGCTTCAGTGGTGGCAATCCTGTCCGGGTTTATTGCGGACAGGGTTTACGGACATATGTTAAATCCTTTCCCAATTTTTAAGACCCATGGAATGGTCCAAATAATAGCCGGTGTTATATTTATTGGTTTATGCACATGGCGTTATTATGGGGGTTCTGCAAATTATAAACCACCTGTGTGGTATTTGATCGCCGGTTTGTTCGCTGTTGTTTTAATATTGTATGGTGGACATTTAGGTGGAACTTTGGCTGGACATGTATAAATTGGATTAGGATTAGGATAAAGAAAAAGATAAGGATTAGTATGAGTGGCGAGCCGGCGAGCAAAGCATGGTAATCCACTTTGGTTTACTAACAGACAAGAACCACTATTGACAAACAAACTAAAAGAGGTCAAAACTCTTTAATAAAACCTGAAATAAAATTAATTGTCATCCTGATACTGGCGCAAGCCAGTGAAGCTTACAGTCCCGCCCGCCTGAACGAGTTATTCGGGCAGGTACCGCAGATCGGGAGATCTCAAGCGTGAATTAACAAGCAAACTCTTGAGATTCTTCCCTCCAGAGGCGGTAGGAAGTCGCAATACTCCTACATGTACTTTATTTTTTAGGTATGCATTATTGTGATGAGCAATAATTTAATTTTATATCTCTTCTGAATAAACAACAACGTATTTAATTTTATAATTACTATTTATCATGATTCACGATAGTTGATATGAGCTTATTAAAATCTGTTTTTATTTCGTCCATTGGCAAGAAAATTCTCATGGCAACAACAGGACTGTTGTTATGTCTGTTCCTGGTTATTCACCTCATCGGTAATTTGATACTGTTTGCCGGGCCTGATGCGTTCAATCTTTATGTGGAAACATTGTCCAGCGTTAAACCAATTGTCCGATCAATTGAAATCATTCTTGCGCTGATATTTCTTAACCACATTTTTTTAGGATCCAAGCTGACCTTTGAAAACAGGAACGCAACCACACAAAAATACGTTGTCAATTCAGCCGGTGAAAATTCCAGTTTTTTCTCAAGGAATATGTTTATAAGCGGAAGTATCCTTTTCATTTTTTTAATGACGCATCTATCGACATTTTGGTATCTGTTTCAAAAACAACACGACGAGGGAAATTTTTATGAAATCGTTATGGGTAATACTGTTGGGTTCGGAAATCCTATTATAACGGCTTTGTATTGCATCGCCATGATATTATTGGGTTTTCATCTTCGTCACGGGTTTCAATCCGCATTCCAAACATTTGGTATACGATATAATAAATACAGCGGGCTCATCGAAACAGTCGCCATACTATTTTGGCTGATCATACCCTTAGGTTTTCTCTCCATTGCGGTGTGGTTCGGAATCTTTGGCGGAGGATATTGATATGTTAAACAGTAAAGTACCGGCTGGCCCTCTATCAGAAAAATGGACCAAGCATCAATTTGATCTGAAGCTTGTAAACCCGGCCAACAAGCGGAAATATAATATTATTGTTGTGGGAACCGGTTTGGCAGGAGCATCTGCCGCCGCCTCATTGGCTGAATTGGGTTATAATGTACAGGCATTTTCTTACCATGAATCCCCCCGACGCGCCCATAGCATTGCGGCTCAGGGCGGTATCAACGCTGCCAAAAATTATCCAAATGACGGCGATAGTATTTTCCGTCTTTTCTACGATACAATCAAAGGTGGAGATTATCGTTCGAGAGAAGCCAATGTGTATAGGCTGGCAGAAATCAGTAATAATATTATTGACCAATGTGTGGCCCAGGGGGTGCCCTTTGCCCGGGAATATGGCGGACTTTTGGATAATCGTTCTTTCGGCGGCGCACAGGTTTCCAGAACATTTTATGCCAGAGGACAAACGGGGCAGCAATTGTTATTGGGATGTTATTCCGCTTTGGTGCGCCAGATGCATACCGGAAAGGTAAAATTTCACCCGAGACACGAAATGCTGGATTTGGTAATGATTGATGGCGAAGCGAAGGGGATTATTACACGGAATCTTATCACCGGTGATATCCAATCTCACGCCGCTCATGCAGTGGTGTTGGCTACAGGCGGATACAGTAATGCGTTTTTTCTTTCTACAAATGCCATGGCGAGCAATGCAACGGCAGCTTGGCGAGCCCATAAAAAAGGAGCCTTTTTTGCCAACCCATGTTTTACTCAAATCCATCCCACCTGTATCCCCGTTGCGAGCGAACATCAATCTAAACTAACGTTGATGAGCGAAAGCTTGAGGAATGACGGCCGGGTATGGGTACCCAAAAAGGAAGGCGATAAACGCCATCCGGCTGAAATTTCTGAAGATGAACGGGATTATTATCTTGAACGTCTCTATCCATCCTTTGGCAATTTAGTGCCTCGGGATGTGGCCAGTCGCAGAGCAAAGGAAATGTGTGATTTAGGCAACGGTGTGGGGGAAACAGGCTTGGCAGTGTATCTGGATTTTGCCGATGCAATTCAACGGTTGGGCAGAAATATTGTTACGGAGAAATATGGCAACCTCTTTGATATGTATAAACAAATTACCGGTGAAAATCCTTACGAAATTCCCATGCGGATTTACCCGGCTGTCCATTATACCATGGGCGGATTGTGGGTGGATTACAACCTCATGAGCACCATTCCGGGTTTATACATACTTGGCGAAGCGAATTATTCTGATCATGGCGCCAATCGCCTGGGCGCTTCTGCCTTGATGCAGGGATTGGCCGACGGCTATTTTATACTACCCTATACTATCGGTGATTACCTAACCGGTAAACTAGGCGAAAATATTTCCACGGAAGATGAAGCATTTGAAGTTGCGAAAACAGACGTAAAGGGCAGAATTGAAACGCTCCTTACCGTAAATGGAGAAAGAACAGTAGATGATATTCATAGAGAGCTTGGATTAATACTGTGGGAAAATGTCGGCATGGCGCGGAATACAGCCGGACTGGAAAAAGCATTAAATAAAATTCCAAAATTGAGAGATGAATTTTGGCAAAACGTTAAAGTCTCAGGCACAGCTGATGAGCTTAACCCCGAACTGGAAAAAGCCGGAAGAGTGGCTGATTTCCTGGAACTTGGTGAACTGATGGCTCGAGATGCCTTGAACCGTGAAGAATCATGCGGTGGACATTTCCGAGATGAACACCAAACGGAAGAAAATGAAGCAAAACGCAACGATGAAGAATTTACATATGTAGCAACCTGGCAATATAAAGGCAAGGAATCCCCCTCCGAACTGCATAAAGAAAACCTGGTTTTTGAAAATGTAGAATTAACCACACGGAGCTATAAGTAATGAGGGTAACGTTAAAGGTTTGGCGGCAGCAGAAAGCTGATTCACAGGGATCCTTTGAATCGTATCCGGTGGAAAACGTATCTGAAGATATGTCTTTTTTCGAAATGCTGGATATGTTGAACGATCAACTGGTGTTGGCGGGAAAAACTCCCATTGCCTTTGATCACGATTGCCGGGAAGGTATCTGCGGCACGTGCGGTTTATTCATTAATGGCAGAGCACATGGCCCGTTAACAGGTATTACAACGTGTCAACTGCATATGCGTAGTTTTAAAGACGGCAAAACCATTATCGTCGAACCATGGCGAGCCAAAGCGTTCCCTGTGATTAAAGATTTAATTGTGGATAGAATTTCATTTGACAGAATGATGGAAGCAGGCGGTTATATTTCTATAAACACCGGCGGAACTCCGGATGCAAATGAAATACCCATACCGAAAGCAAATGCCGACGAGGCGATGGATGCGGCTTCTTGTATCGGCTGCGGAGCGTGCGTGGCAACGTGTAAAAATTCATCTGCTATGTTATTTGTTTCAGCGAAGGTATCTCAATTAACTTTACTTCCCCAGGGACAGCCTGAAAGAGAAATCAGAGTAAAAAATATGGTTGCGCAAATGGATAAAGAAGGATTTGGAAGCTGTACGAACACCGGCGCCTGTGAAGTGGAATGTCCGAAAGAAATTTCGATTATCCACATTGCAAGATTAAATAGAGAATTTATTAAATCAAGTTTTTAAAAAAAGCAAAAAATATATATTAAAAAAGCCCCGTAAATACGAGGCTTTTTTTATTTAAGTCTAAAATTGACTGGGATGGAAATCCAAACACCTACAGATCTTTCCCGCTGCTTTGCCGGTCTAAAACGTGTTTTACGAATCGCTTCAATTGCAGCTTCGTCCAGACCGGTATTTGGAATGCCTTTTAATATTAAGGTTTCTTTTACACGTCCTTTTTTGTCTACAAACACTTGCACAATAACCGTTCCTTCTATGCCTGCTTCCTGGGCGATTTCCGGATATTTTGGACGTATTTGGGTTAACGGGTATGGAGGATCATCGTATGGTATAAATTTTACTCGCGGTCCTTCCGGCGGCGGCGGTGGCGCATCCCATGTTACAAAGCTTTCTAAATCCGTTTCTTCTATTGTTAAATCGTCTGCTAAATCTTCGTCTTCTGATTCGATGGGAACGGAAGGCCGTGCGGGTGGCGGAGGTAAATCAAATTGCTGCGTTAGGGGAATATCAATCTGTTCAATAATAATCTGTTGAGCTTCGTCCAATACGAATGTTGTGAAACTTCTTGGGACGAACAGAAAGCCTGAGATAATAAACAAAACACCCATGAGTCCACTCACCCTAACGACTAAGGCATAATTAAACTTAAGTTGGGGTGTATATTGGGCCATGAATTAATTAACGGCTGTTTTGGTGGAATAATTGAGTTTTAATGCATCTGCTTTCCGTAATTCATTGTGAATATCAGAAATAAGCCCCATTTGTGCAGCCCTGTCCGCTTTTAAGGATACTGTCAACATTGGGTCAGCGGCGCGAATCTCATACATAACATGACGCACTGTTTCGATGCTGTGAAGTTTATCTTGAATAGATATCAATCCTTTTTTGTCAACAAATATATGGGCTGTATGGCGTTTGGATTTCAGCTTTTCAATGCGTTTTGCTTTCGGCAATTCTACAGGTAGACCATCATATGTACGGAGGACAGTTGTGACCATAAAAAAGATCAGCAACATAAAAATGATGTCCGGCATAGACGCCGTTGGGATTTCGTTTGAAAGTTTAGTTTTACGTTTAACTATCATCAGTCCGATTCAGCAATTGAAATACGTTTGGCATTGGCCATTTTAAGCTGGTCAATAACAGCAATATAGTCATTGTACTTTGTTTTTTCATGAGCTTTCACAGAAATAATAAGCTTATCATTTTCGGCAATTCTACGACGAACTTCTTTGCTGATATCTTTTATTCTAAACGGTACGCCGCCCAAGAGCACATTCCCTTGTGAATTAATGAGACAATTAAGAATATTCTCTTTCTTGATCAATATCTCTTCGCCTTCAGCCGGGAGCACAATCCCCAATCCTTTATCCGTATCTATCGTGGTGGTTACCAAGAAGAAAATGAGCAGAAGAAAAGCAATGTCTGCCATGGAAGCAGTGGGTATTTCACCTCTCTTGAATCGACGCTTTTTTCTCATTAGATCAGCTTATTTTGTTTTCTTTATTGATCTCCATCTCATAAAGTTGATCAACCAGCTGGATGGAATGTTCTTCCATATCCAGAACTAACTTATCAATTCTGGAAACAAATAAGTTTTGGAAAATCTGGATGATCATTGCAACAATGAGTCCGAAAGCAGTTGTTAACAGTGCCTGTGAAATTCCGCCGGCAACAACAGCGGGTGAAATATCATCCGCAGCAGCAATAGCATCAAACGCAGAAATCATACCGGCAACCGTACCAGTAAATCCAAGCATAGGAGCGATGGTGATAACCGCATTCAGCCAGATCATGTTTTTTTCTAGAAAAGACATTTCCAGAGAGCCGGCGTTTTGGATTGCTTTTTCCACTTCGGCTAATCCTCTGTTCAGTCGCGAAAGGCCTGCATGAAAAATTTCAGCTACCGGGCCGTTTGTTTTTTTACAAAGCTCCAGGGAAGCCTCTGTCCCTTCGTTCTCCAATGTGTTGCTTACATCATCGAAAAACTTTTCTGCATTGATTGATGACAACATCAGTGAATAGAAACGTTCACCTGCAAAAGCAAGGCCAAAAATCAATGTTAATAAAATTGGCCACATAAATGGGCCACCATTTACGAAATATTCGACTAGCATTTAGTCCTCCGTTTGTTCATTTTTTAGTGTTAATCTCGGGAAATCGACGCCGAACTTATTAATTTTTATGTGGAATGTCAATAAATCCTGCCTATTAATTTACTGAGAATAATTTATGAATCCAGCAGCTTCGTTAAAATAATCTAAAGCGCCCATAACCTGGTTATCATAAGTTAAGCGGATACCGATTGCTTCATCTTTACCCCAATGAGCACCTGCAATTTCAGATTTAAGCATTTTTAAAATATAAACTTTGTCTATTTCTAATTCTTTCAGATTGATTTCTATCTCTTCATTACCGGCATATTCAACAAAATTATGAAAATCACTATCGTCAAGATCCCAGTTATCCCTAAAGTTTTCATAAAGATTGATTTCATTTTTATGGGTACTAGCGTAATTGGATCCCCAATTGAAAAAGGGTCTTTTCGTATGGGATAACAATCGTTGAGTGTTTTTTTGAAGATTCAGGTCCCAACGAATATGAATATCAGGTGTGATTCCACCGCCACCATAAACAATGCGACCGGATCGTGTTTTATATTTTGGCCTGAGTTCCTTCAATGAGTCCAAAACAGATTCACGATTTTGAATATATAATTCTTTGTAATAATCTTTTGTTTTTCCATTTTTATATGGTCGCTGTATAAGCCGTCCGCTGGGTGTGTAATAACGAGCGATTGTAATGCGAATTGCAGACCCGTCATTTAAGGTAAGCTGTCTTTGAACAAGCCCTTTCCCAAAACTGGTTTCTCCTACGACAAGCCCTCTATCCAAATCCTGGATGGCGCCCGCAACGATTTCACTTGCACTGGCCGATCCGCGATTGATCAGAACAATTAACGGGTAATCTTCCCGGCCTTTTTTGGGGTCAGAGATAAAAACCTGTTCCACGCTTGCGCTTTTACCTTTCGTAAATACGAGTGTATCTTCATGGGCAATAAATAAATTACTAATTGCAGCAGCCTGCTCTAAAAATCCTCCGCTGTTATTACGCAAATCAAAAATCAATTTTTTCATACCCTGGGCTTCTAATTGATTAAGAGCAATCCGCACCTCTTCATCCGTTGTTGCTGAAAAGCGTGTCAGCCATATATATCCTGTATCGTTATTAATCATTAGGACAGCGCGGACACTGTAAATGGGTATAACATCCCGAATAATCGTGACGTCAAATTTATTACCGTTAATTCTTCGTATCGTTATATCAACAGGTGACCCCTTCGGGCCCCGGAGTTTTTTAAAGACATCTTTTTTAGTGATTTCAAACGCATCTTCGCCATTAATGGCAATTATTTGATCGCCGGGTAGAAGACCGGCGCGCTCAGACGGACTATCTGCCACCGGCGAAATAACCGTTATGTACCCATGTAATATATCAAATTCAATTCCAATTCCTTGAAAAGAGCCACGGAACAGTTCGGCCATTTCTTCTTGCTGTTTGGCGGGGATATAAACAGAGTGAGGATCTAATTCATCAAAAATGCCCTGAAATGCCCCTTCCATAAGCTTGTCCATATCCACATCTTCAAAATAGAGCTGATTGACGTAATAAAGAATTTGATTGAGAATGCGTAACTTTTCCTCAATGGCATTATAAGGATTTTTTGAATACAGAAATTGGGACAACGGTATAATCGATAAAAGGATTACCATTAGAATGGTTAGTACAAGAGGGGCACGTTTTATCAATGGTTTCTTCATTATGTTTAAGCTTTAAGTGAAAATGGAGCAGGGGATATAACTATAGCCCAAAATAAAACATGGTTCGTATAGCCAAGCCCTGTAAAGTGGCTTTGGGAGAATCTGCAATCTGCTTTCGACCATTTAATTTCCATTCCCCGGCACCAATTGTCCCTTGATTAAAACCAAGAGTCATCCGTAACCCAACGCGGTCCATAATTTGCCACTTAATAGCAATATAAGGCTGAAAATTGAAAAAAGTACCGCTTAAATCCGACATGCCCCCATAGCTATAAATAGGCGTCAATGTTGTCCCCTGCAGTGAACCAATAATTGAATCGGCTTCAACACTCGAAAAGGATGAATCTATCTCATAAAAGACGGAACCATTTTGAACGGTACCATACATATTGGAAAAAAGATTATTCCATTGAGCCTCACCGGTATGTTGATCAATACTGACATTCACACGCCCAATTCCAAGCATAGCGCCGCCGGAAATTTCAAGATCTCGAAAAATCGGAACGACATATTCCAACAGAACAGCCCCAAGAGTAAAGGAAAACTTAGCTGAGATAGTTGGCCTGAAACTTCCTTTATAAATAACCACTTTATCGCTTTGATCATCCAAAACGGATGTGGGAATTTGAATCCCGGTTGAGTCATTTGTTTCCTGGTAAAAATACACATTCATAATATTGCTGATACTGGATGAACCAATACCGGCGTAACCACCCAGGCGCCAGCGCCCGGCAATATGGGTAAATCCTTCACCACCGTGAATGATAAAAGGACTGTCAAAATTATTAGTATTCAACCCCAATTGCGTCATCAAGGATGACCCGGGAATTGAGTCCAAGGATATGTACATTGGACTGTAGCCTATACCGCCGCCGTAGTAATCCTGAATTGGATACAAATCGCTCTGGGGGAAAAGCAATAGCGGAATCAATTGAATAACAAAAATAATTTTTTTCATCAATCAATGCTCGTGGTTAGTTTCCATCGCATAAGTCAATTTATACTGCTACTCTATAATTTTGGAAAGGAAATATTGCAGCGAATTTAGACAATTCTATATGTAAAACAGGGCCTTTTCCTTGTATTTTTCGAGGGTGAAAGTCTATATTCTCATTCAGTAGTGGTAGAGGAATATCACTTGTTCTGTATTTTGGAACGGTGAATATTCATCGTTATATGATTAAATCACAATCGAGGTAAGGATTAATAGCAAGAACGACATATTGAGAAACGGGATTATTTTTACTGTTTTTCTTCATTTTGCTCTCTATTCCGAGCATATGTTTGTTAAAGGGACGTATGATCTTGATCAAGATGGAATGAGTGAAATATTGTTGTTTACAGAAACCAATCTTCGTTTTGTGGAAATAGATGCAGAGGGTGAGCATCGGTTACTTTGGGGACTTACTCCGGAAAATTATTCCGTGAAGGATGCGTTTATTTATGATCTGCAAAACGATGGGATATACGAATTAATTGTTTTGGCAGATTATTTTCCAGGGTTTCGCGCTGATAGCAATAAGTGGCTGAAGATTTTTTCATGGAACGAATCCCAATTTGAACCCGTCAACCTTAAATTAAGAAACAGGATATTAATGCATCCTAATATTGGGGATTTTGAATTGGATTCAGGAATGTTTTCCGTTGCGGTTGGGAATCCTTCCAGAACAGTATTACTGGTACAGTTTGTTGACAGTTATACCGTCAATACAACCGATATAGATTTGCCGCAAAGTGTGCATAATGGGATTGGACATTTATTTGTTCGCTTCATGAGCATCGGGGGAGATTCTCACCTGGCAGTGTTTTCGCATGAAAATGAATTATTAAACACTGTTTTATTTAACATTGAAAATGCACCTGTGATTATCGCTGAAGCATCCCTACCGTTGAACAACACAATGAATTTGCTTGGACCAGCCATTGCAAAAACAGATTTGGATGGCGACCAATCAGAAGAATTACAATTGCCGTTTGCTAATGGTGTTGTATTAATGCTTTCTTATGTTGACAGTACCCTGACATTATCACAGAGCAAATTCAGTGGCAAAGCACTGTTTACTGTCCCGGATACTGCAGCCCCGGAAACCATCAATAACGTTTTATTATCCAGAGTGGAATCCGGATTGATAAGCCCACGCGTTGCAGATAATGTGGAGAGATTCCCTACCGTAACAGAGATTATTCCAAATGATTCACTGGAACTTGGCGATACCTTATATTATAGAGCAGCTGCAGATACAGGAACCGGTTTTTATAGTTTTCATTGGTTGACCCAACCCCCAAGCGGCGCATTTTTTAACCCGGCGACAGGTTATATAACATGGATACCGACGCGAGAACAAATAGGAACCCATGTATTCAAATACGTTGCTGAAAAAAGCCTGAAAGATAAATTGGTTTCTGACGTGGATACTATTGGCGATCGCCACCGCATGGTTCCCATTATTGAGGAAAATGAACAATTATATGCCGTCATGGTTGTGGATACAACGAAACCTCCCGTAGTGTATGTGCCGCCGCCCTATGAACCCTATATGATAACGGTATACACCCTAATCAAAGCGGAAGGAAAAAAACGGTTTATTTTTGATGGTGTGCCTCCTTTCCATGTAATGGTAGACGAATTTGCTATTCCCGAATTTCCCCTTGTCTCGCACTCTATTTCTGCAAATCTTGGCGGTGTTACCAAAAATAAATCTGTTGATTTTTCTTATTCATCCAATAAAGATAGTCTTGTAAATTTTATTACACTCACGATTGATCACGATCTTGAAAAAAACATAATTTATGCTCACGTTGAACCGTCTTTGGATACAGTAGCCATTACCTTAAACCCGGCTGATTGGCAATCGGAATTGAATGTTTATCCCACCTATCATTTTTATGGATTTCCTGAATCCATGCGACTTGGAGAGTCTGAAGAAGGAATTTCCTTGTATGAAAACGAACAGAGTCGAAAAACCAAAAAATATTCCTATATTTCAATCAGTACCCCAAAGGGCGGAGATACACATAACATGACTATCAAAATGTCGGAAATCGAATTGTGGAATATCAAAGGAGATGTAACTGTAGATAGTTCCCATGGGAAAAAAATCAGTACGACTATTACCTTTTCCGGAGCATTTGATCCTTTCAGTGTAAGAGCAGAAATGCATTCGGATGCCGACTTCGCTAAACGCATAAAGGAAATAAAATTTAAAGCTCTGGAATATATGGGTGTTGACAGTGTTGTTGTAGATTCTGTCGGAGCAGAAATACGATGAAGATAATTATTACAGCGCTGTTATTGGCTTTTAACCTTCTTTTTGGAAAAGACCTCCAGATTATTCATATGGAAGGAACCTTCGATCTTGATCATGATGGGCTTTTTGAATTTGCTACAATTGAAGTCGGTCGGGAAAACGGCCATTCCATTTCCATGATACGATATTATGAAATTGATGGTGACGGATATCAGCAATTGAACTGGGAGCTGGCGGCGCCCGATGGTCTTTTGGGTAATTTTGTCGGCCTGAAACTCGGAGACTTGGACGGCGATGGTTCTCCTGAACTCATTACCATCATGAATCTTACGGATGCAAATGAAGAAAGGATTCTGCATCCGATTGTTTTTTATTATTCCTGGGATGGCGCCGGTTTTAGCGAAATACCCACCGGTTCGTTGAATTTATCCGAACGCAATACATTCCTGCGCTGCCACAATTTTGTTTTATTAGATAGAGACAATGATGATGATCAGGAATTACTGGTATCTTTGGGCAGTCCTGTCCGGGGGCTGGCCATCGTGGATATCAATGAAGATGGTCAGTTGGAAATCACCACGCGTTTGGAACCTGAATCCATGCGTTTTGGTTCCGGTTTTGTGTATGGCGGAGTGGTTGATTTTAACCATGACGGTTATGATGATATCATCAGTTTCAGCCCAGAAGGCAATGTGATGAAAGCGCAGCCGTTTATAAATAAAAACGGCCATTTTGTTGAAGCGGAGGCTGTGGCTAAAACCATTCCCGGGATGAACGGCTTTATCAATAGGTCTGTCGCTCTTACCGATTGGGACAATGACGGGTTCCTAGATGTTCTTGTCCCCTTCCAAAGCGGCCATTTGGTGGCGTTAACATTGTCTGATGCCGGTTTGGATATTGATGAAATTGAGAATGAAGCGGGACCGCTTTCTGATTTTCGGGTGGCCGATTTCAATCAGGATGGTTTTAGTGATTTGTTACTGGTTTCCGGTGAAATGAATATGATTACCATTTCCTTTGGCGCTGAAACACCGGAAGAAAAAAGCGAAAGCTATTTTACTCTTACGGTGGACACGGTGGATATCCAGGTGTTTTCGACTCTTCCCATTATAATCAATAGAGTGTATTCCGGCACCTCGATTGCAGCCGGCTGGGACGGAGAAAACTCATCGGTATTTTTAACAGATCTTGGGTTGCCTCCGCCGGTAGATAGACCTTTTGTGCAGGAACCATTGATTGAACCCGTGGATCTGATTGAATTATTCCCAGAAATTGTCGGACTGGATTTGGGTGGCGTTGGAATCAAGCCTTTAAAATCCATCGGGCAGCCGCTGCCTTCGGGAGTTCTTCCCCGCCATGTGCTGCCGGTCGATCAACTGTTTGTTTATTCCATTCCGGAAGATGAAGCCCAAATGTTCTACAGCTTCCGCTGGCTGCTGCCTCCACCGAAAGGCATGTTCTTCCATTATGAAACACGCTCAATACAATGGGTACCCGATGGAGAGCAGTTGGGAGCGTATAAGATATCATATCATGTTGAAATGAAAGTGGGTGAAACAGTGGAGTTGGAATCAGTGGATGACGATTCTTTGCTGACGTATAAGGTAGTTCCTCATCTGGAAGGGTATGATGAACGGTTGTGGATCTATGTAAATGATCCGCCGGAATTCATTTCAGATCCCACTGAAACAGAATTTGTGGCTAAATCATTATTCACCTATCAACCGGTCATCAGCGATAATAACGTAGATGCAAAAATTCAATTTATTTTGGAAACAGGTCCAAACGGGATGGAAATGGATTCCGGCGGCGCCCTGTACTGGCAAACAGACAGCAGCCACGTGAATATTTATAATGTGCGCCTTGTAGCATCGGATGGTTTTGACCGGGCTATCCAGGAGTTTAGGCTATTTGCCCGCGCCGGAGTCAAAATTCTTTCTGAAGCAGATTCAATTATTAGAGTCAATGAACTGTTCAAATATCAGGTGGAAGTTTGGAGGCCGGAACTGGAGCAGGAATTGATTTACAAAATGTTACATCATCCGGAAGGAATGTTTTTATCGGAATCAGGATTGATTGAATGGACACCTTCGGCAGCACAATTGGATACGCAGAATTTTGCAGTGGTGGTGAACCACGGCGTTGCAGCCGATACACAGGACGTGTTTTTATACGTAAACCATCCGCCGGTTATTGAACGGGCGCCTCCGCCAATGAATAAAGTGAATTTGGGATATATTTGGGATTTTCAATTGGAAGTTACCGATCCCAATGTGAACAATGTGCTGACATTCACAGCAGTGGAAATGCCCGACGGCATGCGCATGGATCCGTTTACCGGGCGCCTGCGCTGGGAACCCACCAGGGATGAAATGGACTTTGGGCATTTGAAAATAGAGGTGGATGACGGTTATGATGTGCGCACAGTTGAAGCAGATTTTTTCATCAATTCTCCCATTCATATTGTCTCTATACCGGTTATGAAAGCAACCGTTGGTAAGAAATATCAATATAAGATTATGACCACAGATTTGAATAAGGGGTCTCTCTTGCCCTATGAACACATCGTTAAATTATACGATATAGAAAAAGCCAGGATTTATTCTGTGAATATTGCCGATGATGTGTACCGGGAGAATGTGAATCGCTATATCGGAGATTGGAACGCTGCGGATGTCGTATATCTCACCAGCCAGGGTGAAATGGAATCGGAAGAATTCAGCCGGTTGAATCTGAAGCGCTACGTCAAATCCGTTTT
>JADFRD010000043.1 GCA_022561485.1 Fidelibacterota bacterium
TATTTGTTAAGTGAGAGTAAATATAACCTTACCATGTTTAATGCAGCCTGGCTGCTGGCATTCTTATTTAATGCTCTGTCCTTTACAAAACGAAATTCTTTTACCATTGTATTATTCCGGTCCGACAGAGCAATATAAACTAATCCAACCGGTTTCTCTTTTGTCCCGCCGGTTGGACCGGCGATTCCTGTCACAGATAAACCTAAATCGGAATTTAGAACCTTACGGACATTTTCTGCCATCTGAATAGCCGTTTCCGGACTGACAGCCCCATGTTTTTCCAACACGTCATGATCAACATTCAATATGTTTTCTTTTACATCATTGCTGTAAGAAACAATTCCGCCCACATAGTAAGAAGAACTTCCGGAAACATTTGTGATCCGATGGCCGATTAAACCGCCTGTACATGATTCAGCAGTGGCAATGGTCAAATTCTTTTTGGATAACATTTTCCCTACAGCATCTTCCAGACGGTCATCGTCAAAACCGTAAATATATTTCCCAACGGTTGATTGAATTTGTTCAACTACATCATTAATTCCGTTCTTGTCCTGGCTAATTAATCGAACATCAACACCCGTAAATTGAGGTAAAAATGCTATCGTTAAATCTTTAGGAGCATCATTGACAATAGTGTCCATTTTTTCTGCCAATGCTGATTCCATAATTCCAGTGGTACGAATGGTACGAACCCACAGCGATTTCTTGCTGTTTTGTTCAATAAAAGGAAGAATGGTGGATTTCATCATCACTTTCATTTCACCTGGAACTCCCGGTAAAGAAAAAATATGTTTATCGTCAAAAATAAAATGAAGTCCCCTGGCAGATCCAACAGGATTATCGATTATATTTCCTTTTTGTGGTCTCATGGCCTGATTTCTATTCAGGTCAGGCAGTGTCATATTACGTTTGGATAATCTTTTCTTCAGATGATCCCAATACGCTTCATCAAATACGGGTGAATCACCGACATAATTATAAAGTGCAACTGCGGTTACATCATCATGGGTGGGTCCCAAACCACCGGTAATGATAACCATATCGCAATCTGCTGGAACAGATGTCAGCGCCTGATGAATTTCCTCTTTTGTATCACCGATGGTTTGATGCCATACGAGCTTTCCCCCTGCTGTTAAAACATGGTTTCCAATCCAGGAGGCATTCGTATTCACAGTAAATCCTGCTAGTAATTCATTACCGATGGTTATTAATGCAATATTCATAAGTATAAAAGAAATCCGTTTAGTATAATGCAGGTCATAATTCCCGCTGCAGCATCATCCAACATTATCCCCCAACCGCCGGGTAATCTCTCTAATTGTTTAATCGGTGGTGGTTTAACGATGTCCAATATGCGAAATAGAACCAGTGCAGCCATTCCATATCCCAATGTGTGGGGAAGTGCAACCAATGCGATCCACTGCCCAGCAAGTTCATCAATGACGACTTCAGAAGGATCGCTTTTCGCTGTGGTTTGAATTACAGCATTTGAAGTCAACACTCCGACGAAAAAGACGATTAGTGAAAAAAGGATCAATAAAAATGGTGAAATATCCGTCATAAAGAAATACCAAACGAGAACAGCGGCAAGACTCCCCCACGTTCCCGGAGCTAAAGGCAAATATCCTATCCTGAATACGGTCGCGATCCAAGGAGAAACTGCATTCATTAACGATTTATCCACAATTATTAGCCGCTAATAACACGAAAATTCGTGAAAAAAGTTTCTTGTTTATTCATTATATCAAAAATACGCGTTTATAAGCGTTATTTTATGTTTGCTGACGAAAGGAGATTGCCCGCCTGCCCCGATTTAAATAAATACAAGGGGGCGGACAGGCTTTGGCTCCTGTGGAAGCCGCGCAATGACAACATCTTTTTTTTCTAAACACAAATTGTGTCATAGCGATCCGCCGATTGGCGGAGAAGCTATCTCCTTGAATGTGTAGATATTTAAACATTTATATCATGTGTCATATTATCTACTTTAAGAAAGGAACTGTCGTATGGTGGAACGGTTTTCATATATGTATGAAATACCTGTGATAACAGTAAAAATGGTTACCACAAAGGTCAGATTGTAAATCAAGTTGTATTCCCGTGCTAATCTGATCACATCGGAAAACCAGCTAAAATGTAATATACCCAGTCCCAGGTAAAGAAGTATGGTTACGATAATCACCATCAGGAACGATGTTTTGGCTTTTGCGATCTTGCTGGTGACCATTTTGAATCCCTTATTATTCATCACCATTCGTAAGCCGGTAATAAACATATCCCTAAAAATAATCAACACAACCATCCAATAAGGAATGACTTCCAATACAGCAAAAGAAATTAATGCGGACAATACAAGGATCTTATCTGCTAACGGATCAAGAAATTCTCCATGCTCTGTCACCTGATCGTGTTTTCTGGCATAATAACCATCCAAAGCATCCGTGATAGACGCAACAATAAAAATGATTAATGCCCATAGTTTCGCATAAGGATGATCATAAAAAAGAAAAATGATAAAAAATGGAGTTAACGCAATTCGTAACAATGTCAACGTATTTGGAACATTAAACTTCATAGGGCAACCCGCCCTTCGATGGCGCGAATCAATGTTGCTTCATCAATATATTCCAAAGAACCACCTACGGGTAATCCCCTGGCTAATCGTGTCGATTTGACGCCTATTTCTTTCAATAATTTACTGATATAAAGAGCGGTTGCTTCACCTTCCACGCTGGCATTTGTGGCTAATATTACTTCCATGTCTGTGTTCACACGATCTAACAGCTTGTCGATGGTCAAATCATCAGGACCAATGCCGTCAAGAGGGGACAACACACCGCCCAATACGTGGTATTTCCCCCGATAGCTGTTTGTCTTCTCAAAAGGATAAATATCGCTGGGTTCTTCAATAATGCACAATAAATCTTCCCGGCGTTTTGAATCGGAACAGATATTGCATGGATCATCTTCTGTTATACCACCACAAATCGAACACGATAATATATTCGTTTTTACATCCATAACCGCCTGGGCTAAATGAACCGCTTCTTCACTGTTCTTTTTTAATATATGAAATGCCATTCGCTGTGCCGTTTTTTTGCCAATTCCGGGAAATCGAGCAAAGGCATCAATTAATTTTTCGACAGATGAAGGTATAAAGCCCATTTTACATTCCGGGAAAGTTTAATCCGCCTAACATATTTCCGGTGATAGCGTCCATGCGCGTTGCGGCTTCTTCCTGTGCTTTCTGCAATGCTTTTTTCATAGTCGTAAGAATAATATCTTCTAAAAGGTCTTTATCTTCTGACATGGCTTCATCCGATAATGTTACATCAAGTATTTCCAATTTGCCATTCAATTTTACGGTGAACAACCCGGCAGTTGATTCTTCGATAATGACATCTTTTAATCCTTCCTGAACATGAGCCATTTTGGACTGCATTGCCTGGGCCTGCTTTAACATTTTACCCATATTACCCTTATTGAACATGTTTTCTCCTCATCTTAATATTTCGCCATCAAAAAGTTCAATCACTCTATTGACGACAGGATTACCTTTTATCGGTACCGATGGCCCATTTGGTAATTCGTGTTTTATTTCTTCTTGGGTGTCTTCGGCTAATAAAAAAGTCATTCTCACTGTTTGATTAAAAATTTCTTCAAAGGTGCTTTCAATTAATGATCTATTCCTTTCCAGTCTATCAAAACTGAATTTGGGTTGATCATATACCGCAATATCCAACTTCCTGTTATTTAAGTCCATTGGCAACGTTTGTTCCAACACCATTGCGACGGATGTTTTAATACTTCCAATTTTACTAATCACTTGATGCCAATTGGATTTGATGTGTTCGAGGTCTAATGAACCTTTTGATTGTTCCGAATCTTTATGAATTGTGTTAACAGTTATTTCTGGCAATTTTTCTGAAGTGTCTTCTTTTTTAACACCATCAACAGGTTTCACATTTTCTTTTTTTTCACTGATGTGCCCAATCATTATTTTTTGGGATACAGAAAGGTCGATTTGTGATGATTTTTTTTCTGGAATGGTGTATTGGACTTTTCGACCACTCGAAGAACCAAGATTCGATAACAATAATTCTTCAATGGTAACAGACTTATCCATTTCCAACATTTTCAGTAAATTGATTTCAAAGAGAATTTGCGGTTGGGATGCTCTTCGGATTTCCGGTTCCATTTTGCTAAAAACCTGGGAAATTCGCATCAGGTCACGGCGCTCCCATAGAACGGAATCATTCGTATAGCGTTCCTGTAATTCGGAGTTCATTTCCAATGTAGATGCAGCGCCTTCCACTGTGCTTATCAATAAATTGCGTAAATGCTGATTGAAACCGTTTACCACATCTTCCAACGGTGTTCCTAAAGATCGAATGTTGTTCATAACAGATACAAGCTGTTGACCGTTTTTTTCTTTGATCGCTGTCGTCAATTCAAAGAACAGATCATAGGGAATGAGTCCTAGTATTTTGGATATTTCGTCAAAAACAATTTTATCTCCGGCAAAAGCAATAACCTGGTCCAGCAAACTCAACGCATCGCGCACACTGCCATCTGCTTTGCGGCTGATGGCTGACACAGATTCTTCATCATATTCAATTTTCTCAACATCCAGTATATGCTTCATCCTATCTGCAATGATGCTTGAACTGATGCGATTGAAGTCGAATCGCTGACAACGGGAAATAATGGTGGCAGGCATTTTATGTATATCCGTCGTACACATAATAAATTTCCCATGTACCGGTGGTTCTTCCAGGGTGCGGAGCAACGCATTAAATGCCTGATTGGTAAGCATATGAACTTCATCGATGATATATACCTTAAATTGAGCGCTCATGGGTGGGAATTTTATATTTTCCCTCAAATGGCGCATTTCATCAATCCCTCTGTTTGAAGCTCCGTCGATTTCCAGAACGTCCATACTGCGGCTTTCAGTAATCTCTGAACAGTTCGTGCAATGGTTACAGGGTTCGTTGTCAACTGGACTAAGGCAATTCATTCGTTTTGCCATAAGCCTGGCCATGGTTGTTTTACCAACGCCACGGGGACCTGTAAATACATATCCCTGAGCAATGCGATCTTTTTTGAACGCATTTTTTAATGTCTGAGTAATATGGTCTTGTCCCACAACATCATCGAATGTTTGCGGGCGCCATTTTAATGATAGTACTTGATATGTCATTTATTTTAATAAGATGGGTCGTGCACCATAGCTTGACAAACCTGTCCACCACTTCAAACCAGCAGTTAACTCCATTTCAGAGGTCCATCGGCACATGGATACGTCACCTACCGCTGCTCCCTTCCGGGCCTGACGGGGTTTAATGTGCATCCATTGCGACGGGTTAAAACTTCAACATCACTTACTGATAATCCGCAATGCAGCATAAGCCGCACTATGGCAGTTGATCCTGCTATAGCGGGTTGCAGGTTACAGGGCACCGCTACCTCCCCATCTAGCACGACCACATTTTCAAAAAGTTTTCCCGCCCAACTTCTGTCAGACGCGTGGAGCCGAGGAGAATCGAACTCCTGACCTCAGCATTGCGAACGCTGCGCTCTCCCAACTGAGCTACGGCCCCATTTTATTTTACTTGTAAAAATTTACCCGGCTTAATTTAACCAAGTATTTAAGCAGCGGCGCTCCCTGCCCGCCGTAATCGCCCGTTGCTGCGATGTAGGCGGGTCCCAACTGAGCTACGGCCCCGTTATTTTAAGCAATAAATTTAACTGTGGATTAGGACGTCAAGCAATCTGACAATGGATAATATTGTCGTGCCTCAGTTATGGGTGCATAAATGAGATGATTGAATAATTGATTAAACCTTTCATAGGGTGAAAACCTTTGAAAGATTTAATGATAATTGAATGATTGAACGTTAGAATTTGATGTGCCCTACCGATACTTGGGCATTACAGAATATTAGAATAAGAAAAGAAGGATTCAACTTTTATTTATTGTGCTTAAAAAATCCTTTCTTTTTTGGTTTCTCTTCTTTTTTTGAGTTTGTCTTTTCGGCAGCTTTCTTGCTTTCCAACCGCTCTTCCCAGGAAGTCAGTTCTGCTGAGGCTTCTTCCATAGGTTCTGTTTTTTCTTCTAGGGGTTGTTCATCGTTGCGATGTTCCCACAACTCTTTCAATTTGCTTCGTCTTTCATCTGAACCGGTCTTTAGATCTTCTATCATGGCGGCCACTTCTTCATGAAATTCAGTCACTGTTTTATCCAAGCGGCCTGCCAGTTCCACCTGCAATGGTTCGCCATGACCGGGATCCACTTTTTCTAACAAACCCTCGATCTGTTCTTTTAACAATTGTTCTTCAGGTGATAAAACGTCCGGTTCCTGTTTTATTTTATTAGCCATAAAAGTCTCCTTTTCAATCTCTTAATCTATTCATTTCTTCCGGTGTTAGTGCAAAATAAGTTTTGGGCGAAGTTAATATATTAGCTGTTTCAAAAACTTCAATTCCCGCCAACATCCCTGCAACTACACCTAAAAATCGATTATACCAAACATTGTCGATGGCTGGACGGGTTTGCTCGTTCCATCCTTCAGCTAAAGCTAACCCCGCCAAAGCTGAAATAGCAAATAATGGATATTTCCAATCAGATTTAATGTTAACCGATTCCCGATATGAAATAGACTCCATATCCCAGATAGGTATTTTTTCTATTGAAATAGCCGTTTGGATAGTCAATTCCTTGTTATCATAGTTGATTAACGTTCCTTTTAATTTTCTGCCGCTGCGATGCTTAATGATCACAAACTGATTCTCGGTAATACTGGCTAATATATTATTTGTTTCCAAATACGTCAGGTTTTCCTTAACCATTCTTCTGTCTTCGTCCGTGATCCATGGCTGCACATCCACCGCTTCCTTCATGCGCAGGAATTCCATCATGGAATATTTCCGTTTTGATATTTTTTGCTGTGAATATTCTACAAACGTAATCCTGGCAATAACCGCTCGCAAGGATATTTCATAGAATTGAGCGCTCTCAAATCCATCGATATTATACACATTATAGAACAGATTCTCCTCAGCATCCAAGACAGTCCCCACTTTTTGGCTAAGGGGGATTATTTCTCCATTTTGAGCCAATAAGTAAGTAGACAGAAATAATGGTAATATATATTTAATTCGATTCGATAAGATCAACAACCTCACCATCGTTGGGGAAACGATCCAGTTCCTTTTTTGAAAAAACCAATTGATCATTTTTAATGACTTCAAACACGCCGCCGCCTGATGGAATCATCGTTAAGTTGGTAATGTTTGTACCATATTTTTCCAAAAGTTCGTTGGCCAAACTGGCCGCCCTTGGTAAATAGTTTCAAACGTTGCAGTATTCGATACTTATTTTCATTTTTACTCCATGAATTGTGTAAACCAGAAAATGGAAAAAATCACCATGGTTCCAGCTAAACCGAATAAGACGTACGCAGCAATCTTAAACGTTTTGGCGCTGGCATCGTAGCGATAAATTGTTTTTTCGCCTTTCTCTGCTTTGATTTTTCCCATCAAAAGTTAAAAGCTGTCTCAATGGTTGTTTGTTTAACCGGCACTAACTCCCCGGTTCCATCATCTCTGTAAAATTGACGAAAATCCCAAATAACGCTAACGCCTTTACTCACCTCATAACCAAGCCGGTATCCCAGGACAGTGTTGATTGACGGATTACCGAAGTCAAATGGATTCTTATCGTTGTTACGTTGATAATATGCTGTTGCTACACTCAATTTCGGAATCTTATCCGGATTCAAGTTTAGCGCAGCTATAAAACTTTTAATAGTATCACTCTCAGAAGTCAGATTCGCGTATGATCCACTCAAATTGGCAAAGCCAAAAATATCCGTGCTCACCGACCCATAATAACCACTTAAATCCTCTTTCATCGTTTCATTGGCAAACAAGAGCATATCTTTAGTAAAGACGAATGTTGAATCGCCTCTAAAAATAGGCGTTACACGAGCGATATCATAAGATTGATCAAAGAATTGTGGAACATAATAGCCACTCTTTAAACGATATTCAAGATTGATATTCAGGAACTTGAATAAACTTATTTTGACGCCGGGAATAGAAAAACCACTTCCGGATTTTTCATCTCTGTAAAATTCCGTTCCTTTTTTTCCTGCTTCCGGAATATTCAGGAAATTGAATTCAGCATACACAAGCACGGAAACCATTTTATTGCTGAATATCGGATAACCGACGTCAAAGGCATATGCCATCACGGATGCTTTATTATCCTTGATGCTGAATGGAGTTCCTTTCAAATCTTCTATATCTGGTCCACCTGCCCAATCAGCGATTTCATTATCTCCATCACCATCTTTATCCCATCCGATTTCAGGTTCTTCCGAACCACCATCTCTATCGGCCAAGCCATCCCCATCCGTATCATTCCAAAGCTTTTTATCATCCGGGAAATCATCAAATATATTGGGATATGAATCGTCATCATTGTCTTTTAATCCGCTGAATTGATTCACATCCATTACGAAGTTAGCGCCAATGGTTAACGGAAATGCCTTAGAGACTTTATACGTTCCCCTCAAACCAAGTAGTGTTCCGCCACGTGAGAGATCCTTGAGGTTGGACATGAATAATTCTGTGGTATAATTACCGAAATTCATTCCTGTATTGATACCCAATTGTCTGACTGTGGGGAATTCCATCATATTCGAATACCCCATCAATAATCCACCGTAACCTAATGTCACATTATCCAGGGAGCCCAATTTAATCCAGAATGGATCCTGTTTTTGTCCCCAGCGTACATAAAGGATTTTATCAATGAGCACGGATGGATCATTTTTAATATCCCATTCATTGGGGCGAACATTTCCTTCATTATCGATGTACAATACAAGATCAAGACCCACACCCAGCTTTCCGAAACTGAATTCCGGACGTAGGGCAAACTGATTGTACAACATTCCATCAATGGTGACTGAACCAATTCCAAGTCCCAATCCATACGGTTTACTTGGTTCTGGTGCGGACGGAGGTTCCAGTGCTTCTGGAGCTTCCGGTTGAACTTCCGGCTCTGGTTGTATTTCATCAAGTTCCGGTTCTTCTTCAATATCTATGGTTTCTTCTTCCATCTCAGGCTCTTCTTCCACTTCTTCCGGTTCTTCCACTTCCTCTTCGATGTCTTCGATTTCTGCATCGGGCTCATCGGGATAATCTTCCGGATTAAACGGTTGTTGGGTTAATGTTCCCAACGCATTGGAAATTGCCTGCTGTCCAGGCTGAACGTTAATCGTTCGTCCACTAACGGAATTGTACACATCAAAATTACCTTCCAGACAGAAAAACTGATCTATGCCGGCAGGATCGGAAACAACCGCAAATTCAGTTCCTTTTACAGATGCAACGGATACAGGTGTTTCTACACGAAATGATTTATCACTTTTCTGCTGATTGATTTTATTAAAAATTGTACCTTGTAATAATTCAAGCGTTCTGGTACTGGGAGAATCGATAAACTGAAATTCTGTATTTTCACGGATTTTGACTACCGATTTATCGTCGATAAATATGATAATAGCGAAACCGACTTCCCCAACACGGATAGCATCGCCATTGTTAATGCCATGACCTGCTTTTACTTCAGCCAAAAACGTTTGTTTTCCTAGAGGTTTTATCGTGACATCCCCCACGGATTTCATCACCCGCGCTATGGCTTCAGCATTGGCAATGTTCACCAAGATGAATAATGATAATGTAATTGCGGATATAATTCGTTTCATGATGTTACCTCAAAAATGGCGTTTGAATTTGGTGAAATTTACTTCATAAGTATTATTCTACAAGTCTTCTACTTTTCATGCCTCTTTTTCAAGAATTTATGAACCAATTCAATGATAGAATAAAATGGAACACCCGTCGCTTGTGACATGGTTATTTCACACATCCGGCTAGTGGAAACTCCTGTACTGTCTTTTGGTATATCAGGGTAAGATTTTGCACAGTTCCCCCCTGCGCTTTCGGTAAGCTCGGGGAGAAGCAGTCCTTTGTCCCCTGCCGCAGCACAGCAGCCATTCGTCTCTTGAATAATGATTTTATCTGCAATTTTCTCCATGACTGAAATAAATTTGTCTTCATGGTGCATTTTTTGTGTTGAGCATGTATGATGAATCAATACTTCACAATTAAGTTTTTCAAATTGATCAAAACTATGTCTTTTGTTATAAAGTAATTCAATAATATCGATAAATTTCAACGCATCTAACTTTTCTATCCCTTTTTCGTTTCTTATGTGATTACTGCATGGCGACATATCTAATAATATAGGGATTTGTCCCTTATTACTTAATGCATATAATTCATTGACTGTTTTGTTGATCATTGTTGAATGGGCTTTATGATATCCTTTTGAAGAAAAGGGCATTCCGCAGCATAATGAATGGATGGATTCCGGAATAATTAATTTCACTCCTAATTGTGGTGCAATATCCATCATCATATTGATAACAGATTCCTTCTTGTTTCCACCGAATGTGCGATGAACACACGAAGGGAAATAGATTACTTCTTCACCTTCACCCGATGAAAATAAATCTATTTTAGCGGCACCGGTTAAATAGGGATTCCATTGCGGTATCTTCTTAAAACCAAACCTACGTAACCCAGCCGTTATTTTTTCCAAACCAGAGGAACTTATCAAATTCCCCAATTTCAAACCACCTCGGATCAATCGTTGAACCGCAGCAAAATTCCCGGCAATAATATTAGCTACAGATTCAGAAAATAATGAATGCTGCGTGCGTCTTTGTTCTTTTATAAATATACCCGTGTCAATATTCACCGGACATTCCAATGAGCATAATCCATCCGTGGCACACGTTTGGTTGCCATCATAGCCGAAATCATGCTGCAATTCATCCAATTCGGATTGGGTAAATTCTGACAGCATCATTTCCCTGTTGATGACGATTCTCTGACGGGGAGTCAGTGTTAAATTTCTTGATGGACACACAGACTCACAAAAGCCGCATTCGACACACAAGTCTACATTTTCTGATACCAGAGGCATTTGTTTCAGATTTTCCAAATGAGTATTTTTATTTCGATTCAATAACACGCCCGGATTCAAAATATGATTCGGATCCGCCAATGTTTTGATTTTCCACATAACTTCATAAAGTTCACCTCCCCATTCCGTTTCTACGAATGGCGCCATATTTCGACCTGTGCCATGTTCAGCCTTCAATGAGCCATTAAATTTCCCAATAGTCATTGAAACCAAATCATTCATCATACCTTCGAATCCCTTAATACCATCCTTATTGTTTAAATCAATTGAAGAAACAAAATGCAAATTGCCATCTTTGGCATGGCCAAATACCACCGCATCATTATAATTCCATGTGCGAAAAATATGATGCAATTCCTGAACGGCGTATGGAAGATCCGTATTTTTTACACAAATATCCTCTGAAATGACGCTCGTTCCGGATTTTCGTAATGCGCCTACGGTTGGGTACAATCCTTTTCGAACATTCCAAAGAGAATCTCGAAGACGAGGATTCGACGTAAATGAATTAACAAGGCTCCCTCCCATTTTCTTAATCTCTTCGGATGAATGGTTAATTATATCGAGCAAATGTTCTTCAACATCATCCTCAAATTCACATAGTAAACCGGCTTGATTTGGACGCAGTTTATTTATATCAAATGGAGGTGATTTTATATGTTTGACTGTTGTCAGTGATGCATAATCCATCACTTCTAACGCACTGGCACCTTGCTCACTCAAAAATGGTATGGATGCGCATGCTTTTACGATATCTTCAAAAAGAATAAGCCCTGTAGCCTTTGATAGTGGATCTTTAATGGTGTTTAAAATAACCGAAGAAATGAACGCCAACGTCCCTTCTGATCCAATCAACAAATGGGCAAAAATATCCAAGGGATGTTCATAATCAAGAAATGAATTGATAGAATAACCCATGGTGTTTTTAATGCGGTATTTGTTGCGAATTTTATTGGTCAATTCATTACTGGCTAGAATCTGTTTTCTGCATTCGGTAATGCCCAGCGCTAATTTATTTTGTTCAATGATAAAACGTTCATAATCTGGTTCAATAGACGTGTTGTATTTTTTCCCATCAGCAGTTATAAATTGAATGGATTGCATTGTATGATAAGCATTATTCTTTACTCCGCAGACCATTCCCGAGGAATTATTCGCAAGAATTCCACCCATCATACATGAGTTAAGGGAAGCCGGATCAGGACCGATTTTTCTATGATAGGATGATAAATATCTATTGGCGTGTCCTCCGATGACTCCCGGCTCTAAATGGATTGCTTTACCATCATCCAGTATTTTCCATTGTTTCCAGTCCCGGACCGTTTCTGCAATTATACCTTCCCCGACAGATTGCCCGGACAATGATGTGCCGGCAGTGCGAAACGTGATGGGTGTTTGGGTATCATTCCCGTAATCCAGCAGTGTAATGATATCCTGTTCATTGGAAGGCCGAACCACCGCTTTAGGAACTACTCGATACACACTGGCGTCATGGGCATAAGCCAGTCGATCGATTAATCGAGTATGAATTTTGTCCTTGGATAACTTTTGAGAAAGATCAGCTATCATGCCAACAACGGTTGCGTATCATCGCAGGCACTTCAACTGTTTTTTGGCTTTTATAGTCAAACGATATCATTTTGAATATTCCTGTAAAACAAGGATGTGCCTGATTCTCTTGAAATATGGCTCCGAGAAAATCAAAACTATTAGAACCTACACGATTAATCCGATGACAGACTGATAATACAGAAGGATGTTCAATTTGTGAAAAATAATCAATATTCATTCCACCCAGGATCATTGACGGATTTTGTGCCAATCTGATGGCGCCAAATCCCAGGGATGAATAAAATTCCACTCGTGCTGTTTCCATATATGTTAAATACTTGGCGTGATTGATATGTCCAAGGGAATCCATATCGCCCCACCGCGTTTCAATCACCATTTCATGATCAAAATCATTTCGAGTTAGTTGACGATATCTTTTCATACCATTGAGCGTAAAGGGAGGGATTTGAACCCCCGATGATTTATAAACACGCTTTATTTCGAGTGCAATCTCTTCAAAATATTCACTGTCAATATACACTCATTTTTCAATTTCCGTACTCCGAAATGTCAATTTGATAATTAGAGGACATTGCATAACCCATTTCACAAATTAAAAAGTGCAAAATCCGCCTGTTTTTCGTTCCCCGATACAGTCGTTCCCTGCGGAAATATGCTCCACATTTCACTGGGTAAACCTCCATACGGGGCAGGGGAAAACTTGTCCATAGCCCCACTATTGACTACGTTTCCCGCCTTAATCAGACGAATTTTACTTCTTTTTTCTTCACACATTAGGTTTTGCAAAGCCCTCAATTATTTTAAGTTTCTGTCGAACACTATTTTTTGGTGGGTGGGGGCAGGTCAATTAAATAACGTTTTTGAAAAGCCTCTGCATAGTTGATTATTTTAGATTATTCAAGAAAAACCATATATACTTGAGAGAACTTTTAAAAAAATTATTTTACCGTTTATAAGCCACGATTATTTTTAGTGGATCTATTTAAAAATCACCACACAAAATTATTATCGGAGATTCAGATAAGCTTTAGAACTCGCATAATAAATCTGGCACAAAAGAATAATTACCTTATTCCATAAAACGATCGAAATCTGTCTAAAGGGGTACATAACATGTTTTGTCGTTGGTTGAGCAACGGATATCATATCAGTCAACAAAAAAAGCAGTTAATTACTGCCCTTGTCAGAGAATACAATTTAAATTTAATCTATGAAAAGTAGTAAGAAAGATATACTTAAAAAATTTAAGAAATATCGTATTAGCGCAATTATTAGGACTAATCATATTCAAATTGCATCGGATGCGATGAAAGCCGCTGTATCAGGTGGATTTAAAATCATTGAGTTCACATTAAATACGCCAGGATCCTTGGAATTAATTAGATCATTTTCATTAAGGCATAATGATTTACTTGTAGGTGCAGGGACTGTCTTAACACTGAAAGAATTGAAAAACTCCATTGATGCGGGCGCTCAATTCATCGTTTCTCCTATTTGTGACCCCGAGTTAATAGCATTAGCTAACGATATGAATGTAGTATGTATTCCTGGAACATACACGGCCACCGAAATGGAAGAAGCCTACCGTTTGGGGGCGGATTTCGTCAAACTTTTTCCGGCGCCTGCTAATATTGAACAATATGTAAAAGCTTTATTGGGACCATTACCTCATTTAAAGATATTTCCGACCGCTGGCGTCAATTTGGATAATATGCTTGATATATTACGCGCGGGAGCATCGGGTCTTGGATTTACTGATTCGCTTTTTAAAGGGGAGGATTTGACGAATAGGAATTATAATGTCATTGAATTAAGGGCGAAGAAAATCATAAATCGTTTATCTACATTATAGATTTTACATATTTATAAGGTTGCCTCGTTTTAATAAGGGAATACAACCCTAGAAAACAAGATAACAGCAGGATATTGGATAATGCTTCTATCACACCAATTTTACAAGTAGCCAGCGAATCCGGTCATTACCTACTTTACTTTCAACAAATCTGAGTAATTATTTTTTTCTGCGGTCTATCCCTTTACGTCTATCTGATCCGATTCTACGGTTATCATTAACAGGATTCTGTATTTTTCGACGTTCCAAGGCTCTACGTTCTTTTTTTCTATAGTCTGTAGTGTTTTTCATGATAGTTGACTCCTTTGCTGATACCGACCTTGTATTATCGTTTTTTATTTTCTCAACTTACTTTGGTTTTCACACACAACTCAAAATGATTTTGGATCATTTTAACATTTACCGTGACGCAGGTTAGCCTACTGACCGAAGAGTTAATATTCACCATCCATATACACTCATTTTTTAATTTCCGTATCTCGTAATGATAATTTGATAATTATTTAAGTTTCTTTTGAACCCCATTTTGGGGCAAGGTCACTTTTTACATCCGTTCTTTGTTTATGCACTCTAATCATATGTGGTCACAATTCCCTTTTCTGTTAGAATTTTCCAGAGCGCTTCGAGCATTTCTTTCTGTTCAACCCTGTGACCGTGCTCGGCCTCGACGGTGATGCATAGCGCCCCCAGACGCTGGCAGTAGTCGATTAGCATTCCCCGATCTGGCGGAGACTTTGCTCTGAGAGCCACATTGTAACCCGAGGACGAGAGAGCATTAAATAATTCAACTTGAGTCACAACAAAAAAATTATCAGTATCTTGTTGTGGATTGATGGACACTTCCCGGGTATCTTCTCCATACCATTCTCCGGGACGAAAATCTTTAATTGTCAACTTGTCCGGAGTGTTGTTGTGAAGGGCAATCACGACCATGCCTTCTTGGACAGCAAACAGTTCAATTACCCTATCCCGGAAAGCGGCAGCAATAACAAAAATCTCGTCGGTGTTGTTGTGGAAATATTCCAGGGACTTCCGCAACCCCACATCGCTAAACATTCGGTTTGGGTCAAATCGGTGAAGCACGCCATCCAGACGCACCACCACTTCCCGACCTCGACCATGCCGCAGCTCAATCAACCGACCACCGTGCCTTTCAACGAACGCACGACCTGTTTCGGCAGAGGTGTTCTCGTTGTCATGGAGGTTCAGAAGCGTGATGTCGGCTCCGGTTCGTTCGTAAATATCCACCCACACCTTCTCTTCGCCCAGATTTAAAGTATGCGTGGTTTTTGATAGGGACTGCATGAAACCAACGTCTGTTGCGAGAGAAAGAAGACAAACCAGACAAACAACGTCTTTTATTCTGATTAGTAAATAGCTCATTGGTTATTTAATCAAAATATTAATGTTTCGACAATGAAACTGATAGTGAAAAAAACATCAGAGTGTGGCGAAAGTATCCCGGTATTTTGGAGATTCCAAATAATTTACGGAGGGCTTTGCAAAGCCCTCTTTATGGTTAATTAATCGGCTTTAAAGTGGCAAAATATCGGCGTGCCTCTTTCATCACCCGGGGAGCCAGAAGTATCGTTGCTGTCATTGTGGGAATGGCCATCAAGGCGTACATTCCATCGACAAAATTAACGACCATGTCGATGGAGACCATGGCTCCACCAATTAGGGATACAATATAAAAGACACGGTAATATTTCTTGGCATTTGATCCGAAAAGATAGCTGGCGCATTTACTTCCATAATAAGAATAGCCAATCATAGTTGAGATACTGAAATTCAAAACACATAACATCAAAATATAACGGCCGGTCTGTCCCATTTCCAGGGTAAATGCCATGGTGGTCAAGGTTACTCCGTCGGCCTCACCACTCTGCCAGGCACCGGAAGCCAGTATCACCAGGCCAGTAACGGTACAGACAATCAGCGTATCGATAAATGGACCGATCATAGCTACCAAGCCTTCCCGGACAGGTTCATTCGTTTTAGCAGCACCGTGCGCCATCGCTTCGGTACCTATACCAGCTTCATTGGAAAAAGCCGCCCTTTTGATGCCGACTATCATAATAGCTCCCAACGACCCTCCAAGTACGGCGTCGCCCGTGAATGCGTCATGGAAAATAAGTGAAAAGAGTCCCGGGATTTCTGAAAAGTTGGTTACCAGAACAAAAATACCCGCCGCCATATAGATTACGACCATGAAAGGAACCATATACGAGGCAACATATCCAATCCGCCTTATACCACCAAAGATGATACTTGCCACAATGATTGCCATTGCAATGCCCACCAGAAAATTACCCAGGTGTGCATTGCCGGAAAAAACACCGGAATTATGAAATACTTCATCCCTGATAATTTGAGTTAATTGATTGGCTTGGAACAAAACCAGGCACCCAAATAATCCGGTTACGCTGAAGATCACAGATAAAAACTTGAATTTTTTCCCTAACCCATGCTCAATATAATACATCGGACCACCTTGGATCACGCCTTGGTCATCTTTACCCCGGTACATAATTGACAGTGTGCAGGTAAAGAACTTGGTCGCCATGCCCACAATAGCGCTGAGCCACATCCAAAAGAGTGCACCAGGACCGCCGGTCGCAATTGCTATCGCCACGCCACTGATATTACCCATACCAACCGTGCTGGCTAGGGCAGAGGAAAGTGCCTGGTAATGAGGTATAGCACCGGGATCATCTTTGGAATCGTATTTACCTAATAATACATCAATTCCATGGCGAAAATATCGGAATGGTACAAACCGGCAGAATAATGTGAAGAAAATTCCACCGCCAAACAAAAGAACCAATAATGGCAACCCCCACATGAAAGCGGAAAAATTAGCTAGTAGATTATCAAGAAAAGTGTAAAATTCGTAGTCAGTCGTCATAGTTTCGTAAATTGTCAAAGGTATCGATAATGGATGGAAAATCTATCCATATAATGTAATACTAAATTGTTAAGTAATCCTTTAAATGTTAACAACTTACCAAACCTGGCCTGGTAAATCTTCAGATAGATCTGGGGGTAAACAATCCATTGTTTGGACAAAATCAAAAGGTAGAGTCAATATCATGGAGCACCATTTATTGGATCTAATAAAGTATACGGTAATTTGAAAATGAATAAAGGCTAAAAATATTAATACTTGTTCGTGATTCAGGAATATTCCGTATCTCGAAATGACAATTGGATAATTGTTGAAGTTTCTTTTGAACACTAAGTATGTATTTATTTATTATTATTTTGTGGGCGGGGGACAGATCAAAACAGGCGACACAAATCTCTATCTATTTAACTTCTCTCCTATTAGGATTAATAGCCCCCATAGTTAACCAGGAGTAATCCACAAATATTTTCTCACCGGCCTCGTGTACCTGACGCATGTAAATCGTTATTATTTTGTTCTATTGGTTAAACAACTCACAGAATTGACAATAGCCCATATCCATGAGGATTTTGTTCCCTGTATTCATCCCATACTAACATTCAGGTTACGTCTTTCCGCTTTAACTCCCGATAAACATAAAATAAATCAGGCATTTCTTTTTATTTCTGGATTATTTTCCTCTTCTGTGGAAGAAGTCTCTGGTAGATACTCTCATCGTCAAGATCTGCTATGTCCTTGTGAATAAAACCACTTGTTTTATATTTTTGCACGTAATTGGTAATCGTTGATCGGGGCAATGATAGGGACCGGCTAATTTGACGTACAAATCCATTTTTCTGATGTAATTTAATAATCTCTTTAATTGACTTCATCTCTAGTCTCCCCCTTTTCACCAAGATGATTGGTGATTCTTCTTTTACTTCTCAAGTCCATTCTCTTTTTAATAAAAAAAAATAGAGTTGACTCTGTTACTTATTTAGGAAACTAAAAAACGATGAATCACTTCAACGGTGTCCGAAGAATTACCGGAATGGGTGTTCGAATGTTACCGGATTTTCCATCAAAACACCTTATCAAATATTTTCCGAGCGGAACGTCTCGATCTTTTCGGGGCTCACAGACCCAACGAATGTCAGGTGAATTATCAAATGTTGCCTGTCTGTCGACAGACAGGCACTTAATAGTTGAATCCATGATTTCAAGCAAACTCACTTATCTTTTCTAACAGCTTTTCTCTTTTTATGGGTTTTGATAAGTAATCATTACATCCCGCGGCTATACAATTGTCCCGATCTTTGGCAAAGGCATGAGCGGTGGTGGCAATGATGCAGATACCCGGCCATTTACCTTCCTTGCGTATATATCTCGCTAAATCCAACCCGTCTTCTCCTCCTTCAAGAGCTAAATCCAATAATATGATATCTACATGTTGATTCTTCAACTTTTCCTTCGCTTTTGTAACGGATACAGCAAAATCTATTTCATAACTATTCCCTAAATAATATTTCATCAGCATTTGTGAATTCATATCATCCTCTACAACCAGCACAAACGGTTTTTTCTTATTCGTCATGACGAAACATCATCCTTTTTC
>JADFRD010000005.1 GCA_022561485.1 Fidelibacterota bacterium
TTTGATGGCTTTATTGAAATATTCTTCAGATCGTTTCAATTCAACTCCGGGAATCCGAGCATAAAATGCACCGAAGTATCGATAGGGTCCGCCGTAAAAATAATCTGGATTCAATGATAAAACACGATGTATAACAGATTCTGCTAAATCGCGGTAATCTAAACGCTCACGAACAGATTTTGAAGAGAGATAACGTCCCATATTTGCAGCCCACCAATACAACGCATCTATATATTCTTTTTCGACAGCTGCAACAGCTCGAATCATTTTGGTTATAGAATCACCAGACACATCATTGTATAATTGTTTAAAAGCAGGTGATTGCTCAATGACATTCATGGATATGGATGCACCATGGGTAAAAAGACTGTCTTTCTGTTTTTGATCCGTCTCGATATAATATGCCTGGAAATGATACGCCCTGCTCAATCGCAATGCGAGTTCTAAATTTTCCGGTTCAAGCAAATGGGCTTTTTCCATAAAAAACGTAGCTATGACTGCATCGTTTTCGTTTGACCGCGTATCCCAGTACTTAAAGGCTTGTTTTTTTAAATAATCTAAATTGTTTTGATATGCTTCTTCAGGCGTAGGTGGCAAGACAGGATTGCAACCAATTAGCATCAGAAGGAATAGAAGTAAAAATTGTGTAAATTTATTTGTTATCATTGTATAAACTTTGCCTATTCAAGTAAGAATTATATTATTGATCAAAAAAACCTTGCTGGTTTAGAATAAAAAATTAATACATAAATCTATTAGGGATGAAGAAGACTATTGAATTAAAAGGAGTAGATCTCCAAACACTGCTTGGGGTTGCCGATTCCAACATTCGTTTATTGAATGAGACATTTTCCACAAAAATACTTATTCGCGGGAATGATGTCACATTGGATGGAGATAAAAATGATGTGGAATTGGTTCATGAAATTATCCATGAGATGATTCAAACATTGACCCGCAAAGGATCTTTGACCAAAAAAGATGTATTGCAGTTGATTAAAATCATCAGGTCTGAAAACGGGCATTCAGTTGATGTACCTAAAGATGTGATTCATTATGGGAAAAAAGGCGCCATTGTTCCTCGGACAGAAGGACAAAAAAAATATGCTCATATTTGTAATAAAAATGATATTGTTTTTTCGATTGGCCCCGCAGGAACAGGTAAAACATTTTTAGCTGTTGCATTTGCTGTGGCCGCACTGGAAAATCATGATGTAGACCGTATTATTTTGTCTAGACCGGCTGTGGAAGCAGGAGAAAGCTTGGGCTTTTTACCTGGTGATTTGAAAGAAAAAGTAGATCCGTATCTTACACCTTTGTACGATGCGTTGAATGAAATAATGCCGGCGAATAAACTGAAACTGATTTTAAAGAAAAATGTAATTGAGATCGTTCCATTGGCTTATATGCGCGGCCGAACATTAAACAATGCATTTCTGATTCTGGATGAAGCTCAAAACTCGACCCCCATGCAAATGAAAATGTTCTTAACCAGACTAGGTGTGAATTCCAAGGGTATCATCACCGGTGATATTACTCAAATTGATTTACCCAGACGATCCGATTCCGGACTGATAGATGTAATAAACGTCCTTAAGGGTGTGGACGGCATTGGCTTTGTCAAATTGGATGAAACAGATGTAGTGAGGCACAAGTTAGTCCGGGACATTATTATAGCTTACGATAAGGCCAATGACAAAAAATCATAAGAATTACAATGTGAATAAACTGGAAAATGTCATGTTTAAAGGGATAAACAATACTAATTTCCAAGGCTGAATTATTCAGTAATTTTTACCAGACGGAAATAGACAATACAACAAAACGATGTTTTTTTACATATATCAGGGTTTTCTGAAAATCGCTGCTTCTACTCGATCTGAAGATCGATCTTTATATATCTATACAATCAATACACTTGAGGAAAATTATGATTAATACTGATGTAGTCATTGTGGCTGCAAAACGAACTCCCGTAGGTGCATTTTTGGGGAGTTTAGCCAGTATCCCTGCGACTCAATTGGGGGCGATTGTATTAAAATCGATTCTTGAAGAAACAGGAATTGATCAGGATAAAATTGATGAAGTGATTATGGGAAATGTTATTTCTGCAGGGCTGGGACAAGCACCGGCTCGGCAGGCGGCTCTCTATGCAGGGTTACCAAACAGTGTAGAATGCCTCACCATCAACAAGATGTGTGGATCAGGATTAAAAGCGGTAATGCTTGGGACTCAAACCATCCAATGCGGTGATGCAGACGTTATTTTAGCAGGCGGAATGGAAAATATGTCCATGGCGCCTTATTTAATAGCAAAGGGTCGAACGGGTTATCGGTTAGGGCATGGCGAACTCTTGGACAGTGTCATCAAAGATGGCTTATGGGACGTTTATAATGATCAGCACATGGGGAATTGCGCAGAACTCTGTGCCCGTGATCGCCATTATACCCGTGAGCAACAAGATGAATTAGCGAAAGAATCGTATACCAGAGCGAAACATGCCCAGGAAAATGGACTGTTTACCAATGAAATCGTTCCGGTTGAAGTACCCCAGCGAAAAGGGGATCCTGTAATGGTTACAGAAGATGACGAACCGGGCAGAGCAAACTTTGATAAAATGACTTCATTGAAACCTGCGTTTGAAAAAGACGGAACAATTACAGCGGCAAATGCATCCAAGATCAATGATGGTGCAGCAGCAGTATTATTAATGTCAGCCTCCAAAGCAGAAGAATTTAATTTGAAACCATGGGTAAAAATTATAGATCAGGCATCGGCTGCTCATGCACCGGAGTGGTTTACGACTGCCCCCGGAAAAGCCATCAGTAAAGTGCTGAAAAAAGCATCATTGACTGCCGACGACATTGACCTTTGGGAAATAAATGAAGCATTTGCACCGGTTGCGCTAGCAGCCATCGATGATTATCATCTGGATAATTCTAAAGTCAATGTTCATGGCGGAGCAATCGCTTTAGGGCATCCAATTGGTGCCAGTGGAGCGCGTATTCTGACAACATTGATCCATGCGATGAGCGCCAGGAATGCGAAACGAGGATTGGCCACATTGTGTATTGGCGGCGGTGAAGCATCTGCATTAATCGTAGAGAGGATATAGTGGATTTTTCATACACAGAAGAACAGTTGTTGATTCAAAAAACAGCTCGAGAATTTGCTCTCGATCATTTGGCTCCGTGTGTAATTAATCGAGATGAAAAAGCGGAATTTCCGGCAGAACAAATCAAGATGATGGGTGAACTTGGTTTTATGGGTATGATGATCCCGGAAAAATGGGGTGGTGCCGAAATAGATACAATTGGTTATTGTATTGCCCTGGAAGAAATAAATGCTGTGGATGCGTCCGCAGGTGTAATCATGTCTGTAAATAATTCTCTGGTATGCCAGCTGTTATATACATATGCGAATGATAATCAAAAAGAAAAGTATTTGAAGAAACTCGCTTCCGGAGAATGGTTGGGAGCTTTTTCATTAAGCGAACCCCAATCCGGTTCTGACGCCAGCAATATGCTCGCAGTTGCAAAAAAGGACAATGACCATTATATTATTAACGGTACGAAAAATTGGGTTAGCAGTGGTATAAGCTGTGATGCGGTTATTGTTTTTGTCATGACGGAGAAAGGTATCGGGCACAAAGGAATATCTGCTTTTATCGTTGAAAAAGGTACCCCTGGATTTTCCCATGGGAAAAAAGAAAATAAATTGGGAATTCGAGGTTCAGATACGTGCGAACTTTATTTTGAAGAGTGTAAAGTTTCTGCAGAAAATTTGATTGGTGAAGAAGGCAATGGATTCAAAATTGCTTTGGGAACTCTTGATGGTGGACGGATCGGGATTGCCACCCAAGCACTTGGAATAGCCAGAGCGGCTCTTGACCGGTCCATTGAATATGCTAACGAGCGAAAACAGTTTGGAAAAACCATTTCTTCATTTGGCGCTATCCAGGATAAAATTGCAACAATGGCAACAAATGTAGATGCTTCACGGTTATTGATTCACCGAGCAGCAAAACTAAAGGATGAAGGGAAGCCATATAAAAAAGAAGCAGCTATGGCAAAAGTATTCGCATCACAAACTGCCATGCAAAATGCAACAGATTGCGTGCAAATATTTGGCGGTTACGGCTACATGCAGGAATATGGAGTTGAGCGATTAATGCGGGATGCGAAGATTACTCAAATATATGAAGGTACCTCAGAAATTCAACAGTTGATCATTGCCAGAACTTTATTGGGGAATAAATGAATTTTCAGCATGGATGAATATGAAGTCCTATTTAGATGGCGTCACGAAATAAAACAATCAATATAAGAGGTTTTATATGGAATCAGTTTTTGATGAAATGAATTTTAGAGACCATGAACAAGTGGTTTTTTGCAATGATCCCGATACAGGGTTAAAATCCATCATAGCGATACACAATACAACGATTGGTCCAGCATTAGGCGGATGCAGAATGTGGAATTACAACTCTGAAAAAGATGCGTTAAAAGATGTGTTGCGTCTCTCTCGGAGTATGAGTTACAAAGCTGCAATTGCGAATCTAAATTTGGGTGGTGGCAAGGCAGTTATCATGGGTGATTCCAAACGGGATAAATCTGAAATTCTTTTCAGATCATTTGGACGATTTGTACAGGGGCTAGGCGGACGGTATATTACTGCAGAAGACGTCGGCACCAGCGTCAAAGACATGGAATGGGTACGCATGGAAACTCAATATGTCACTGGAATTTCCAGAGCATTGGGTGGAAGCGGCGATCCTTCGCCAGTAACCGCTTTTGGTACATTTATGGGTATGAAAGCAGCGGTCAAAAAACAACTGGGGAAAGATAGTTTAAGCGGTTTAAAAGTTTCCATACAGGGCGTCGGTCATGTCGGTTACCACCTATGTAAATATTTACATCAGGAAAATGTGGAAATTTTTGCCACCGACATAGATCAACAGAGTTTAATAAAAGTTTCCAAAGATTTTAATGCTACTGTTGTTAATCCGGATGAAATATATGACTTGGATGTGGATATTTATGCGCCATGTGCCTTAGGAGCGACGATTAATAATGAAACAATTCCTAAAATAAAAGCATTTGTCATAGCAGGAGCTGCTAATAATCAATTGGAAGATGAATCAAAGCATGGTCAGCAATTGAAACAAAAAGGAATTTTATATGCGCCTGATTATGCCATTAATGCAGGTGGTTTGATCAATGTTGCCAATGAAATTGATGGATACAACAGGGAAAGAGCATTTAATCAAGCCGAAGGGATTTATGAGACGTTAATGACCATATTTGCAACTGCTGATGAAGAAAATATTCCAACCAATGAAGCAGCGGAAAAAGTAGCAATCAATCGTATGAAGGAGGTCAGCAAGTTGAGGAATGTATTTTTACCTCGACAGAATCCCATGAGAAAGCGGGATAATTAATTATAATGCATCCACGCCGTAAAGCGCGGATTGGGGTCTTGGGAGCCTTATATGCTGAATCACAGACCCGTGAAGATCCGGAGAAAATATTAAAGGATGTATTTTTACGAGATTCATACAATCGTGAAAGTAAGAAATTTATCCGGATGTTATTCTTGGAAACACTAAAGCATCTGGGAACATGTGATTCCTTAATTGAAACTCATCTAGAGAATTGGGAATTCAACCGCATTGCTCTCTTGGACAAATTGATTTTGCGAATGGCCATGACGGAAATGTTATACATTCCGGATGTGCCTCCTAAAGCGGCGATCAGTGAGGCCATCGAGATAGCTAAAGAATTCAGTACTGAAGAAAGTTCCGGTTTCGTCAACGGAATTCTTGATGCAGTGTATAAACAACCCGATTTTGAAAAAATTATATAAGAAAATTATTTAATATGTTACAAAATGCACTAAAGAAAATTTTTGGTACAAAGTCAGAACGAGACATAAAAGAAATTCAGCCATTGGTGGATGAAATAAATTCTATATTTACGGGCTTGTCTGAAATGTCTGATGAAGACCTCGTTGCCAGAACGCAATCAATGAAAACAGAAATCACATCTGTTCGAGAATCAGCGCAAGAAGATGCAGCTGCAAAGGAATTGGAAAAAAGTGAATATAAGAAAGCCGTTTATAAAGCAGAACAAGACAAGTTAAAAGAACTGCTGCCAGAGGCGTTTGCCATGGTGAAAGAAACGTGTTGCCGATTGGTGGGACAAACATGGAGAGCTGTCGGACAAGAGATTAAGTGGGAAATGGTTCCATACGATGTCCAGTTAATTGGTGCGATATCACTCCATCAGGGTAATGTTGCAGAAATGAAAACGGGTGAAGGAAAGACCCTTGCTGCCACTATGCCATTATATCTGAATGCCTTGGCCGGACGCGGCGCCCATTTGATTACTGTGAATGATTATTTGGCTCAGCGTGATGCCGAATGGATGGGTGAAATTTATAAACGGCTTGGAATGACCATCGGATTCATATTGAACACTATGAATAATGATGAACGTAAACAGGCATATAATTGCGATATCACATACGGGACAAATAATGAATTTGGTTTTGACTATCTTCGGGATAATATGGCTTTATCATCCGATGAACAAGCTCAACGAGATCATGCGTTTGCCATTGTAGATGAAGTTGACAGTGTATTGATTGATGAAGCCAGAACACCGTTAATTATTTCTGGTGCAGTAGATGCACCGACAGATAATACTTCAAGGGAATTAAAACCATTAGTCAGTAGTCTTGTTCGCAATCAGCATACGCTTGTAACCGAATTGGTTCAGTCAGCAGAAAAAGCAATGGAGGACGACAATGATGATGAAGCAGGATTAAAATTGCTGCAGGCTAGTCGTGGAATGCCGAAACATAAACGTTTGTTGAAAGTGTTTCAAGAACCAGGAACACAGTCCCTTGTTCGATCCACTGAATCAGGTTTTCTTCGGGATAAAAAATTGCATGAAGTGGATGAAGATCTATACTTCAGTATCGATGAAAAATCTCATGTCATTGACATAATGGACAAAGGTCGCGAAATGTTAGCTCCGGACAACCCGGAAATGTTTGTTATTCCTGACTTAGGTGAAATGTTGATGGATATAGATGAAAACGATTCTTTTAGTGAATTGGAAAAGCAGCAAGAAAGAGAAAAAGCACATCAACTTCATGCCGAACGCAGTTCAAAAATACATACAATCACGCAGTTGTTGCGAGCCTTCACTTTATATGAGAAAGATGTGGAGTATGTGGTTCAAGACGGTCAAGTGCTTATTGTTGATGAATTTACCGGTAGAATTTTGGCAGGACGGCGTTACAGTGATGGTCTACATCAAGCCATTGAAGCAAAGGAAAATGTTGAAATCAGGAGAGAAACCCAGACATTAGCTACCATCACCATTCAAAATTATTTTCGGATGTATGACAAACTATCGGGCATGACGGGGACAGCTGAAACTGAAGCAGAAGAACTGGGCAGTATTTATAATCTGGATGTGATGGTTATACCCACAAATGAGTCAGTGATCCGCGACGACAGAGATGATATGGTCTATAAAACAAAACGTGAAAAATATAATGCTGTCATCGATGAGATTACAGAAAGTCACCAGAGGGGTCAGCCTTCTTTGGTTGGAACCATTACTGTGGAAGCATCCGAGTTACTTTCGAGAATGTTAAAACGTCGTGGAATTCCCCATAATGTTTTAAATGCTAAACAACATCAGCACGAAGCAGAAATTGTCACGCGAGCCGGTCAACCGGGAGCCGTTACGATTGCGACAAATATGGCGGGACGTGGAACGGATATTAAATTGGGTATCGGTGTAATAGAAGTGGGCGGTTTGCATATCATCGGCACAGAACGCCATGAATCCCGTCGGATTGATGATCAGCTTCGAGGGCGAGCCGGTCGTCAGGGTGATCCGGGTTCATCACGATTTTATTTATCTTTAGAAGATGATCTTATGCGCTTATTTAACTCAGAGAGAGTTGCGAGAATTATGGATAAAATGGGAGTGGAAGAAGGTGAAGTGATTTCCCATAAAATGGTCTCTCGGGCCATTGGCAATGCCCAGAAAAAAGTTGAACAGCGTAACTTTGGCATTCGGAAACATCTTTTGGAATACGATGATGTTATGAACCAGCAACGGCAAGTTGTATATGATGTGCGCAACCAGGTATTGAAAGGTGAAGATCTCCGGGAAACCGTGTTAGATTTAATTTCAGATTATATTGATGATGAATTTGAAAACCAGGAGAGTAATGATCCTAGAGATTGGGACTGGGAGTCGTTGCGTCAGGTGTTTTCTTCTGTCTTAATGGTGGATGTGAATCCGGATGAAATATTACAAAATGATGATTTGAATCTGGATACGTTACATAAAGATATCATGGAAGAAGCTGTTTCAATGTACCAAGCTCGGGAAGCGCTAATTCCTTCCGATGTCATTCGCAGTTTCGAACGATTTATTATTTTGAGAACAATCGATGAAAAATGGAAAGATCATCTTTATGCCATGGATCAATTGCGAGAAGGTATAAACCTCCGTGCTTATGGTCAGAAAAATCCGCTGCTTGAGTATAAGTCTGAAGGATTTCAACTGTTCAAGGAGATGATGATATCTACTTCTAAACAAACGTTACAGCTTCTATTCCGAACACAGATTAAGGGTGTGCAACAGGAACCTCAAAGAAAGACCCCATCCACACCAACAAATGTACAGCTTCGACATCAAGATGCAACGGGTATGGGACTGTCCGGTCCCCCAGCACCAGATCAACAACCAAATCGTCCCCAGCAAGCAACACAAATACCTATTAGATCAGATAAAAAATTTGGACGGAATGAAAAAATTAAAATGGTCAGCCCCAGTGGTGAAGTCATAGAAATAAAGTATAAAAAACTCCAAGACTATTTAAATAAGGGATTTACACAGTCAGCATGAATATGAATAAAGATTTAAGATTTAACACTAAGGCGGTTCATGTAGGTAATAAAGCTGACCCAAGCACCGGCGCCATCATTCCACCCATTTATGCGACATCAACGTATAAACAGGATGGGGTCGATAAACATAAAGGGTATGATTATTCCCGTGCTGCAAACCCAACAAGGGAAATGCACGAAAAAAATATAGCTGCATTGGAACATGGTAACCATGGGATTTCATTTTCCACAGGAATGGCTGCTACAACAGCTTTATTTCAAATGTTTAATGCTGGAGATCATTTTATTATATCAAGGAATACATATGGCGGCACTTTTCGGGTGTTGGATGAAGTATTAAAACGTCATGGATTTGAATTTGATTTTGTAGATACACGTGATTTAAGCAAAGTCGAAGACCAAATTAAACCAAATACAAAGATGGTGTTTATTGAAACACCAACCAATCCATTACTAGAAATCACAGACATTAAATCATTAAGCAAAATATGTAAAAATAATTATCTTCTTTTTGGAGTGGATAATACATTTATGAGTCCTTATGGTCAACAGCCATTGGAATTGGGTGCGGATGTTGTCATGCATAGTTCAACAAAGTTTATTGGCGGCCATAGTGATTTACTGGGCGGTATACTCATTACAAAAGATAATAATTTAGCTGATCAATTGTATTTTATTCAAAAATCAGCAGGTGCAACCCCCAGTGCTTTCGATTGCTGGTTATTACTTCGATCTGCCAAGACATTGGCTTTACGTTTTCAACGACAAAGTGATTCAGCCTTTGTATTAGCAAAATGGCTCGAGAGTAAAAATCTTAATCGAGTTATTTACCCTGGGTTGGAATCATTCCCTCAATTTGCCTTAGCAAAACAACAACAAAGAACACCTGACGGACAGTCCATTTTCGGAAGCATAATTTCGATTGATTTGGGTTCGATTGAATACAGAGATTCTTTTTTATCAAAATTGAAAATATTTTCTTTAGCAGAAAGTCTGGGCGGAGTAGAAAGTTTGATATCCAATCCATTCCATATGACTCATGGATCTATATCAGACGACAGAAAATTGTCAATGAGTATTACCGAAGGTCTGATTCGCATATCAGTAGGAATAGAGGATATAATCGATCTGCGAAATGATTTGGAACAGGCGTTGTAATCTGTATCAAGTTGTAGAAAATTTTGATGGAAAATCCTCATTAAAAATCGTTTATTTTACTTTGTGGAAGTTGAGTAATAAATAAGAAGAATTTCCGCAAAGTTTTATTATAATATTAAGGGTTTTCACAGCCCTTTTTTATTTTTATGACATGGAATAAATCTTAACTTCGCCTGCTTTTTTCAAAGATAATTTGCCGTGGTGGTGGAATTGGTAGACACGCCAGATTTAGGATCTGGTGCCCATTGGGTGTGAAGGTTCGACTCCTTTCCGCGGCACATGAACAATTAGTATGAAGGTTCCCTGCCTGCACGCCACGGCACACAAGCCGGCAGGTTGGGACTTCTTTCTGCGGCACTAAATAATATGACTGAAGAAATAAAAACTGAAACCCATCCAGAGCAAGAAACAGATAAAAAATCGACCCTGCGCGTTATTGTCCATAGCTTTTTTGTGGTTCCTTTTTTGATCGCTTTGTTTGCGGTAATTGTCTACTTGATGGTTCGTGTTCTTACCTCAGAACCAAATGATGCTCAAGTTTATTTAGAACATGTAAAAACAGGTGGAACGACTAAACGATGGCAGGGGGCATTTGAACTTTCAAAGATATTATCAAATCCAGCTTTAGTTCCGGATGATGAACGATTTGTTCAGGAAATGATTTCGACATTTGAGTACTCCAGCCATGAAAAAGATCATCGTATACGGGCCTACCTGGCTTTAGCAATGGGACGGACTAGAGATGAGCGATATTCTGAAACATTAATTCATTCATTGCAAGAAAAGAATGCATCAGTCGTGGCGGCTGGGGCTTATGCATTGGGCCTTATCAGAAGCAAAGATGCCTTAAATGATCTTATTCAAATTGCAAGCCATGGAGATCCTCATGTCCGGTTGCAGGTTATCATTGCATTGGGAAATTATGAAGACGAAAGAACAACGAATATTCTTATTAGCGCTTTGGAAGATTTCGAAGCAAATGTCCGGTGGGATGCAGCTGTCGCTTTGGCAAAATTAAAGAAAGACAACGGACGTAGAATATTATTAGACCTATTAGATCGAAATTATTTAGATTCATTTCCTAATATTGATCCGATTGAGCAGGATCAAGCCATGTTGGTGGCTATTCAAGTCATACACAATATTATCGATCCGGAATTTGAGAAAGTTTTGTTAAAATTAAGTGAAAATGATAGAAGTATGAAAGTACGCGAAGCAGCACGTAAGGTGTTGAATATTTAAGGAAATATATGGCAGAAATAAAAAATAAAGAATCGGCAACAAAAGATCCTGGTCGCAGGCCACCGGCAGCTCTTAGCAAAACAAAGACCGTGGAACCCATAACGCGCCGATCATTTTTTTCATGGTTAACCATTGGTTGGTTTGCTTTTGCAGCAGCAACGGGTGCTTTTTTTACAATGATGCTGCGATTCTTTTTCCCCAATGTATTATTTGAACCGGTGCAAACATTCAGGGCCGGTTTCCCGGATGATTATACGGTAGGTGAAGTTGATTTACGCTGGAAAGATAAATATGGTGTTTGGATTATCCGCAATGAAGAAGGCATATATGTATTATCAACTGTTTGTACGCATTTAGGGTGCACTCCAAATTGGCTGGTGTCTGAACAAAAATTTAAATGCCCGTGCCACGGAAGCGGTTTTTACAAATCAGGAATTAATTTTGAAGGACCTGCCCCAAGACCATTAGAGCGATTTAAAATTACATTGGCTGATGATGGTCAAATTATTGTTGATAAAACAATAAAATTCCAACAAGAAAAAGGCCAATGGAATGATCCTGAAGCCATTTTGAGTGTTTAGTTAATACAATATAGAAAATTAAATGATGGATAAATTTAGAAATACCCAATTTTATAAATCTATTTTCAGGGGCGGTGGAGTACCGAAAAGCCGTCGTCAGCGAATGATGGTTGTCCTGAACAGTGTGTTTTTACATCTTCATCCTGTAAGATTACCAAAACATGCTGTTAAATTAAAATTTACCTGGTGCATGGGAGGGCTTTCTTTTTTCATCTTTTTGGTTTTAACTATTTCAGGCATTTTATTGATGTTTTATTACCGCCCGACCATCGAATATGCTTATACGGATATTATCGATCTTGCAGAACAAGTACCATTCGGAATCATGCGGGAAATCCATCGCTGGGGCGCACACGCAATGGTGATTACCGTGTGGCTGCACATGTTTCGTGTTTTTATGACAGGGTCATATAAACCACCGCGAGAATTCAATTGGGTTGTCGGTGTATTATTACTATTTCTCACGTTGCTCTTAAGCTTTACAGGGTATTTACTCCCTTGGGATCAATTGGCAATATGGGCAATTACCGTTGGATCAAATATGGCACGCGCCACACCATTTTTGGGGCATGAAGGACCGGGTGCGGCATTGTTGGCAATCGGAGATATTAATTTTGTTACTATGGGAAGCGATGTCCGCTTTGCATTGATTGGCGGTCGATTTATGGGTGAGGCGGCGTTATTGAGATTCTATGTTCTCCATTGTGTAGGACTACCATTTATTATTATGATATTTATGGCCATCCATTTTTGGAGAATCCGTAAAGATGGCGGCATTTCAACACCGGTGTAACGATGGAAAGTTTTAAACATTTAATTGATACCATTTCGAATCCGACGATTCTTTTTACGGCGACGTTTTTAATATTTTTCTTTATTTTTCCCATAAATGACTGGTTTGATAAATGGAATCGTCGATTAAAACTTTATGGTCTATGGTCAAAGAAATCAATGCTTATCGTTACCTTCATTATGGTGGCATTTTATATCGTTGGTCTGTCTGATCCTGATTTTAGATTGATCATGTTAAAACCTGATAATGTGCCGATTTCAGGTCTAATTTATTTAGTTTATTTCTTCACTTGGCTTTCAATGCACCAGGCTTATGAAAACGATGCCAGGATAGAAAGGGGGGAGCCCCTTGATGAACAATATGATGCTCCCAACGATAAGGTTTTAGTATGGCCGGATCTTGTCTATATTGAATTTATTTCGTTAATTCTTTGTTCTGCATTTTTGTTGATTTGGTCTATCAGTTTACCTGCACCAATTGAAGAACCTGCAAATCCAACAGAATCTCCAAATCCTGCGAAAGCGCCATGGTACTTTCTAGGACTGCAAGAAATGCTGGTTTATTTTGATCCTTGGATGGCGGGCGTTGTATTACCCATGTTGATTATTGTAGGTTTAATGGCGATTCCATATTTGGACAATGAACGGTCCGGATCAGGATATTACAGTTTTAAAAATAGGAAATTATCTATCGGGCTATTCATGTTTGGCTGGCTGGTCCTGTGGAACATGCTTATTATTGTAGGAACAATTTTACGTGGTCCTAACTGGAACTTCTTTGGACCATTTGAATATTGGGACATCCATAAACTTGAAGCATTAACCAATATTAATTTTTCGGAATTTGTTTATATCAAATGGTTAAATACAGGCCTGCCGGATAATATTATATTAAGGGAAATATGGGGACTTCTGGTTTTGCTGGGGTATTTCCTTATTTTGCCGCCATTGTTAGCGAAAACAGCATTGAAAAAACTGTTTGCCCGGTTAGGATCATTCCGTTATTCAATATTTATTGTCTTAATTCTTATTGCATTAACACTACCGATGAAAATGTATTTACGGTGGATATTTAACCTGAAATACATTGTTTCTATTCCTGAATATTTCTTCAACTTTTAATATACATATTCACTTATGATAGATCAACAAGAACGATATTATAATATTTTAAAGCTAAATCGCTGGTTTGCAATTTCCAGCATTGTATTTATGGGAATTTGGTTCCTGGTTTTTGCAAATGATTTTAATCGTCCATGGAAGAAATATCAAAAAGCGTTTCGAAACATTGAAATTGAAAGTATTAATAAGGATATTTCTGATATTGAGAATATATTGAAAAATGACCCTGAATATCTAAAGTTAAACCAGTCATTAGTTACTGCGGAAAAAAATCTTCAAAATAATACGGATGAGATAGATCATTTAAACCAAAAAATTGAAGAAATTGATGTAAAACGCTATGCCGTTAATCAAAATTATCAGTTTGCAAAAGCGGAATATGGTGTTGCAAAATTTGATATGGATCAAGCCAGTTTTGGACACGGTGAAATAGAAAAAGCCACACACAACCTGAATAAGTTGGAAGAATTGACAAATGGATATAAACTTAATCTTGAAAAAATTGAAAAGATTCAGGATAATTATGTGGATGAAGTAAAGGTATTATATGCTGAAAGAAAATCAATCAATGATCAATTAAATTCTATCACTCGTAAAAGAGATTTAACATATCGAAAGCTGTCCCAAATAGATCCCGAATCCATGACCTTTGCAAATAAGATTGCAAATGTGGTTCGAGATTTACCGGTGCTGGATTTTATTGACCCATATTATAAAGTAAAGCAAGTCGTTATAAATGACTTGGAAGAAGATTTGGTTTTTATGGGAATGCCTAAAGTCGACAGATGTATAACGTGCCATGTGAGTATTGATAAAAAGGGATTTGAAGATACACCTCAACCTTTTACAACTCATCCAAAGTTAGATTTAATGGTGGGGCCAAATTCAAATCATCCGATGAGTGAATATGGTTGTACATCATGTCATGCAGGCAGAGGTAGGGGGACCGGTTTTGTTTCCGCAGCCCACTCACCTTCCAGCAAAGAGCAAGCCCATGAATGGGAAGAAGAATACGATTGGCATCGTTTACATCATTGGGATAATACCATGCTGCCTATGCAATATATCGAAGCATCGTGCTATAAATGCCATAGTGGAACGATGCCGGTCCGGGAAGCACCCACCTTAAGTTTGGGTCTGGCCATTGTAGAAAAAGGCGGCTGTTTTGGATGTCACCAAATTGATCGATGGGAACATACTCCTAAACCTGGACCCAGCTTAAGAAAAATTGCTGATAAAACAACGAAAGAGTTCTCTTATAAATGGATCAATGATCCCAGAGAATTTCAACATGATACCTGGATGCCTCATTTTTTCAATCAAATCAATACAAATGATAAAGCATCGATAAAACGTTCAAATCAGGAAATTCATGCAATTGTTCATTATTTATTTGAAAATAGTGAATTGTATGAAATGGAAAAAGTTACCGGAAAAGGGAATCCTGAAAATGGTAAAATGCTGGTAAATAGTTTGGGGTGTTTAGGGTGCCATCAAATGGAAGAAGATCCAAATAACAGTGACAAACCATCCTTTGATGCTATGCGTCGCCAGCAAGGTTCCAATTTGATTTATTTAGGATCTAAAACAAATTATCAGTGGATTTATAACTGGATAAGGAATCCGCAAAGTTATTATCCGGATACAAAAATGCCTGATATGCGTTTAACCAAACAAGAAGCGGGCGATATATCAGCGTTCTTAATTTCCAGAAGAAATGATGAATTTGATGCAAAATCGATACCTGAATTGGAAACGGATGAGTTAGATAAAATTGTTATATCATTTTTGGGGCAAACCAAACGTAAAGATGAAGTTGATTCTGAATTGGCGTCAATGGCTACAGATCAAAAATTGAATTATGCTGGTGAAAAGCTCATTCGCTATTATGGATGTTTCAGCTGCCATGATATTGATGGTTTTGAGAATACGAAGCCAATTGGTACGCCTCTGACATTCGAAGGCAGCAAGCTGATAACGAAATTAGATTTTGGCTTCATGCATGATGAGATCGATCATACAAAGTGGGATTGGTTTCATTTAAAATTGGATAACCCCAGAATATATGATATGATTCCACAGGGTGATGGTAAATATTCGATGAAAGTAAAACGCTCCTTGGAAAAAGCCAGAATGCCTCACTTTGGGTTGAATGAAGAAGAATTGGATGCTATTGTCACTGTCATAATGGGATTTGTTAAAGATGAAATTCCAGCCAATAAACTTCCGGCAAGAACGACGCGAAATCTCATCGTTGAAGAAGGCGAAAGACTCATCCAGACATACAACTGTAAAGGATGTCACTCCATTGATGGAGATGGTGGCGCAATTCAACCAACTGTTGCACAATGGCTTGGTGATATTGCAGATCAAACCGCCGAAGAAGATGCCAGTTTAGTTCAATCCTTTTCACCTCCTTTGTTGGATACTGAGGGCCGAAAAATTCAACCCGATTGGTTGTTTAATTTCTTTAAAGAACCGATTATGATTCGTCCCAATTTACAAGTTCGAATGCCGACATATTCGATGATATCCGATGAGGAATGGAACAAGATTATTAAATATTTTCAGTATAAAGATGGACAACTTCTGGCATATGAACATACAGTTACTGTAAATAAAAATTCTGATTCATATAAAGCGGGAGAAATGATTCAAGATTTAGGTGCATGTAATAATTGCCATTTTTATGGTGCACAAAAACCAAAACAAGCAGCGCTTACATGGGCTCCTAATCTGACACTTACAAAAGACAGATTAAGACAGGATTGGTTGCAGGAGTGGTTCGCGAATCCGCAAACAGTCATGCCGGGAACAAAAATGCCTGCCCTATATATTCCGACTGAAGAACCCACTGAAGATGTCATAGCTAATTGGGGTAGAGCTGTAGCGAATATGAATGGTGATTCGACTAAATTATACCAAGGAATCATTGATTATATTTGGGGAATTGAAGGAATAACTGATGTGTCAAGCATCGTTAAAGCCCATCTGAAAAGTGAGGGATACGGTTTCATCATTGAAGAAGAAGATGATTGGGGCGACGATTGGTAATAGAGGGTTTTGCAAAGCCCTCTAATAGTTAAAAATAATAGAAATAATAACGAATAAGGAAAGAAATATGAGAAAGTTCAGATCAATTATAGTCATTGGAATTATCAGCATTGGCTTAGGTGGAGCCGCTTTTGGAATCAGCGATTCGAATAATAATAAAAAAGCTGATGAAAATAAAGAGAAAATTTCTTGTATAAAAAATACATCTTCTTGTGAGCAAAATAATCAATCTTCCGAGAAGACGGCATCATTTGAAAACTGTGAGAATAAAACAGATAAGTCAGCTAGCGGTAAGACACAACAAAAGAAAAGTTGCTGTAGTAAAAAGAAAGTATAGTCTTCATTATTTTTCCAACGTAATAAAAAACCCCCATTAGTGGGGGTTTTTTATTTATACTGATATTTGATAGTGTGATTTATTTCTTTTTTGGTCTTGTAAATGTGAAATCCAATGTTTGTGATCCATCACTGATGGTGACGTTTTGAGTCATTACTCTTTTTGAACCAAATTTTTCATGCCAGGCAACCACTTCATATTCGCCGGAAGGGACATTATTAATTGTGAATTTTCCATCTGTACCTGTTACGGCAAAATAGGGATGGTCAAAAACTTGAACGTAAGATTTCATCCATGGATGAACATCACATTTTACAACGAATGGATCCTCAGCTTTTTTGAATGTGATTGATTTTTCTTTAACAGTTTTAGGCATACCGAAATTGAATTCCGGATTGGCTTTAGGCATTCCATGGACGTTATGCATGGTGGGATCATTGTTGAGGATGTTTACTTTCTGTCCCACTTGAACACCTATAACATGAGGTGAATACATACAACCTCTTTGATCTAAAATGACTGGTTCAGAAGGTGCGTCGGTATCATTACTAACGCTTTTAATGGAAACGATAACGTTAGCGAAATTCCCATTTTCATCAACGATAAAACTCTGGCTATAAACAGCGTTTTGATGTGCGGAACTACACACAGGATCTGAATCCATTCTTAGTGTCTTCTTTTTGGGTGCTTTACCTTCGTATTTAACTGTCCCGATTAAATCACCTGCAAAAAGGGTTGTAAACATAACCCCTATTATTACTAAACCATTAAAGCATTTTTGCATATTCTTCTCTCTAATTTAATTGGTCGAAAATTATTTATTATTAACGAAGGAATATAGAAAAACAAAGGAGGGTAAAACAAGGTTATAACGGCTAAAAAATCTAACATATAATTGATAAAATAATAATCAAGTAGATATAAATATCCTAATGACTTGTAATAGTTAAATACTCATTTATATATTTAAGACATTAATATCCTTAATATAAGTCAATCTTAATTATGGTGTTTGGAAATATAAATCATAAAAAACATATTATTTTAAACTGCGAAAACAGTTTGACGTTTGGCCCACATTGTATTGTGAGTTTGTTCCGGTCTTGCTTCTTCCCGGCCTCCATCCTTTTGGTTGGTTACAAATAAACCAAACACCACAGAATGGAAAAAATAACTGCCAAAATACCCAGTTACAGAATATGATTATAATCCGCACACACAATAAAATAATTCGTGTCAAAAAGATAAATTATGTGGCGAAACTTCTGCCATTAATCCCGGAATTCAATTTATATAATCCGTATGTTATTCAATATTTTTCATGTGAAATACTATAAATTAATGACATTAACATAATAAGAGTATTATGGCTACATTTAATCCAATGCTTTATTCAAAATCTGCAGAATATGCAATCCAAGCCCTGATTTATTTGGCTGAAAAGAAATCAGATAAACCCACCATGATAAGTGAAATTGCTGAAGCGTATAATATCCCTTACCAGTTTTTAGCAAAAATCATGCAAACATTGGTTAAACAACGGTTGGTTGTTGCTACAAGAGGACGCAATGGCGGTGTGAATTTGGCTAAAGATTCAAAAGAGATATATTTAAATCAGATTGTTTATGCAGTTGATGGACCTCCTCCGGAAACAGACCAATGTGTTGTAGGGTTAAATAAATGCAGTGATGAAACGCCTTGCCCGCTCCATGATCAATGGAAGCCAATTCGGAAACAAATCCGGGAAATGCTAGCGTCTGAACCATTGGATGATTTGGCAGAACGAGTTGTAGAAAAACGCATCAAAATGGAAAATAAATAAGTTCCCCACATATTATTGAATATATAAATTGCTTTTTTCATGTAAACTTTAAACTGATGGAAAAGCAAACAGATATCTCAAGGCAACCTTCAATAACAAGTTAATCTATACTACTAAATCTAATATTATAATAGTGGACTATATTAGTCCACTTTTTGCTTGACAAAGTTTTTATCTACTATTATCTTCTAATATGTATATTGGACTAATACTATCCATATTGCGAACTCTATTAATCAAATAATGAAAGTTTAAGGAGACTCGGATATTGGGAATAAGTAAAGCAAGTGACTATGCAATTCTAATTATGGCATATTTTTCATCCCAACCTGAGGGAACAATTAGAAGTAAATCTGGCATAGCCAAAGACCTATCATTACCGGGAGAATATCTTTCCAAAATTTTACAAAAACTTACCAAATCAGGAATGATCATTTCTATTAAAGGTGTTAAAGGTGGGTATCGTTTAAAAGAATTTCCCTGCCAACTTACGTTTTTGGATGTTATAGAATCTATCGATGGAAAAATTAATATAGTTGAATGTCTATCAGAGGATTTTAAAGGCTGTAGACGACAAAACATCTGTATGTCCCTTATAAAAAAAATGTCACTCGTAAATGCCGGAATCACGAATGTATTGAGAAATACAACTTTCACCGATATTTCTGTACCAGTTTTGCAGTGAAGATAACAGAAGAATATTGCAATTATTTTTACTTAATTATTACTAATAAGAGCACAAATTTAGTATATTTAATTTAACGACAAAAAATGGAACCCTGTAAAGTGACACATAACTCGGAGACACATCACAACGAGCCGTTTATTCGTAAATACATATTTTCTGTAGACCATAAAATTATTGGTCTGCAGTATGGTATAACAAGCCTGTTATTTCTATTTTTTGGATTCTGCTTAATTCTCATTATGCGTTGGCAACTGGCCTATCCTGAAGAACCTGTGCCAATTGTGGGTTCATTGTTAGGAGGAGGAGGAATTCTGTTGCCTGAAATTTATAACTCGTTGGGTGCGATGCACGGAACGATTATGATATTTTTAGGTGTGGTCCCTTTGGCTGTAGGTGCATTTGGAAACTATTTTATCCCTTTACAAATTGGTGCTCCTGATATGGCTTTCCCCAAATTAAATATGGCCAGTTATTGGAGTTATTTTATTGGCGGTGTAATAATGGTTGGCAGCTTTTTTACACCGGATGGTCCCGCCAGATCTGGCTGGACTTCTTATCCGCCTCTTGCCGATATTGAGGTAGGGCAAACGATCTGGCTTATCGGAATGGTTTTTTTGATTACATCCTCTCTGTTGGGGTCCATAAACGTTATTACCACCATAATACAATTAAGAGCGCCGGGATTAACATGGATGCGACTTCCATTTTTTATCTGGTCACAGTTTGTAACAGCTTTTCTTCTTTTATTGGCATTTCCACCCTTAGAAGCTGCAGCTGTTTTGCAATTAATGGATCGATTGGTCGGCACCAGTTTTTTCTTGCCAAGCGGATTAATTATTTCGGGAGAACAATTAGCCGTCAGTGGCGGCGGGAGTCCCTTATTATGGCAGCATTTATTCTGGTTCCTTGCTCATCCGGAAGTATATGTTTTGATTTTGCCAGCCATGGGAATCGTCGGAGAGGTGATTGCAAATAACACTCGGAAACCCTTGTGGGGATATAAATCAATGGTATACGGTGTCGTTTTCTTAGGTTTTATGTCATTTATCGTCTGGGCTCATCATATGTTTATTACAGGTATGGGAACAGCAATGAGTTCATTTTTCCAGACGACGACAATGATTATTTCTATTCCTTCTATCATTATTCTATCCGCCATGTTTATTTCATTATGGGGTGGATCAATTCGTTTTAATACACCCATGCTGTTTGCCTTGGCATTTTTACCCATGTTTGGAATAGGCGGTTTAACTGGATTGCCCTTGGGCCTAGCAGCTGCAGATATCCATCTCCATGACACATATTATGTCATTGGTCATTTTCATTATGTTGTGGCTCCGGGAACAATTTTTGCCTTATTTGCGGGTATCTATTATTGGTTTCCAAAAATGACCGGTAGAAAAATGAGTGAATTATTAGGGAAACTTCATTTCTGGCCTTCACTCATTTTTATGAATGGGATTTTTATGCCCATGTTTATACAAGGTCTGGCGGGAGTATCCCGTCGTTTATGGGACGGCGGTTTGGAATATGCACACGCCTCCGGTGTTCTGCAATGGAACGAATTTATGTCTGTATCAGCGTGGTTGTTGGGATTGGCTCAGATCCCATTTATTATTAATGTTATTTATAGTATTAAAAATGGCGAAAAGGTTGGTAGAAATCCCTGGGAATCCACGACGCTGGAATGGGTTGCTCCGTCCCCACCATTGCCTCACGTAAATTTTGAAAAAATTCCGCAGGTTTACCATAGCCCGTATGAATATAGTGTCCCTGATCGTGAGAAAGATTTCACTCCTCAAAATGAACCAATAAAAGAGTAAAAATTTATGGAAATACCATATACTATTGAAGAGAGACCGGATACCGGTTTAATTAATTCCAAAATCGGAATATGGCTATTTTTAGCATCCGAAGTGATGTTATTTGGTGGTTTGTTTTCAGCCTATGTATTTCTACGTTTAGGTGCACCTGATGGAGCGTTCCATGAATGGGGGCAGGTGCTAAATGTACCTTTGGCAACGTTGAACACATTACTACTGATATCATCCAGTGTAACAATGGTTATGTCTTGGGCTTCATTGAAGATGAACAATTTTAAACAGCATAAGATATATATGGCCTTAACGTTGCTTTGTGCAACTGGCTTTTTAGTTATCAAATACTTCGAATACTCAGCTAAGTTTCATCATGGACTATTCCCAGCCACGAACACTTTTTTGGCAATCTATTTTACCTTAACCGGATTACACGTTTTGCACATTATTGGGGGTATGATTGTGATTGGGTACTTTTTGGGGCCTGGGTCAAGAATGTGGGCAACTGAACCTGAACATTTCATCAATCGGATAGAAACGGTCGGTCTTTACTGGCATTTTGTTGATCTGGTATGGATCTTTCTTTTCCCGGTACTTTATTTACTATAGGAGAAAATGATGAGCATACATACAACGACGGATATTAAAAGCCATGTAAAAGTATATGTGATGGTTTTTGCTGCCTTAGCAGTATTGACTCTGGTCACCGTTGGAGCAACCTATCTTAATTTGAGCAAGGGTGAGGCTATCTTTCTGGCATTGTCTATTGCAACGGTTAAAGGATCCTTGGTAACCAGTTATTTTATGCATCTGATTTCAGAAAGAGCCATGATAAGATGGTTACTTATGGTAACAGTATTTTTCTTTTTTGTTTTAATGTTTCTTCTAACATCTTCATTATTTGACCAGGTAAATGTCCTATGATATCCTTAAAAACATTCCATCTGTTTTTTATTGCCATGTCCATTATTATTACAATATGGTTCGCAATTTATGAATATCAGTTGGATGAAAACGGATTTTCCATATTCCTTTCTTTTCTGTCAATATTATGTGCAATTGGGTTAGGTGTATATGGAAAAAAGGTTTATGAAATATTTAAAGTGCTATCATGAGGAAAATATTTAAAACCATTACGATTATTATGTTTTTATCGGAACTGGCATGGGCTTGTGCAACGTGTTATGGAGATCCGGATTCCCCTGCCACCTATGGTATGAACGGTGCAATCATAACACTTTTAGCTGTTACCGGTGGTGTGCTTTCAGGAGTAATTGGAACATTTTTTTCATTAAAAAAGAAAGCGAAAAATTTTTATGTGAATCAAAACTCGGATGATTTAGAAAATATATCAATATGACTAAAATTCTACAAAAGCTTGGATTGCCAATAAATCTTTCGATAGATGGAATAGCTATAGATAATGTTATATCACTTGTCCACTGGTTAATGTTAGTGCTATTTATTGGCTGGGGAGCATTTTTCATTATCTCCATATTCAAATTCCGACAATCAAAAAATCAAAAAGCAGATTATGAAGGTGTAAAGTCTCATTTGTCTTCTGTCTTGGAAGTGGCAGTTGTGGTCATTGAATTGATAATATTGGTAGGGTTTGCTTTCCCGATTTGGGCGAATCGTGTAAATAATGTCCCGGATGCTAGTGAAAATATTGTTCATGCACGAATCATTGCCCAGCAATTTGTATGGAATTTTCATTATCCAGGTGAAGACGGTGTTTTTGGTCAGACGAGTTTAGACCTTGTAGACGAAATTGATAACCCAATCGGGTTGAATAGGTCATCGGAAGGTGGAGCAGATGATATTGTTACTATTAATCAACTTCACATTCCGGTTAATACAAAAATACGTCTCGATTTATCATCAAAAGATGTGATCCATAGCTTCTCTTTACCCGAACTTCGTGTAAAACAAGATGCTATCCCGGGAATGGTCATCCCTGTTCATTTTGAAGCAACCATGACTACAGAAGAATTTTTAGTTGAAATGGAAGGCACTTCCCGTGAAGGGAAAGGTCTTGAAATTGCTTGTGCTCAATTGTGTGGGCTTGGTCATTATCGCATGCGTGGATATTTAACAATTCACGATCAAGAGGGCTATGAAGCTTGGCTTGAAAAAGAAAAATCATATTTAGATGAAGAAAGCGATGATGATTGGGATGATGACTGGTAAATCTTAATCAAATAATACTTATGTATTCCAATAACGTTTTGTTAAGACGTTTTTCGAAATTATCTGTTATTGCGACAATTATTCTCATTTTCGTTGGCGCATTGGTGAAGAGTTTCGAGGTTGGCCTCTCTGTTCCGGATTGGCCCACCACCTACGGCTACCAAATGTTTGCATTCCCTTGGACAGATATGGTTGGTGGTATTTTTTATGAACACGGACATCGAATGCTGGCGACAGTGGTAGGTGCATTAACTTTGGTTCTGGCAATTTGGTTAGGGTTTAGAGAATCTAGAAAATCAATAAAAATACTTGGTTATACCGCTTTGGCATTGGTTATTATTCAAGGATTGCTGGGTGGATTAACAGTTCTATTTTATTTACCAACGATCATTTCTCTTCTGCATGGGGTTATAGCACAGACATTTCTTTTGATATTAATTTTTATTGCCTTTCTATTATCCAAAGAGTTTTCAAATCATTCATTTGAAGAAGATTTAAACAAGAAATATATTTTATGGTTACTATCTGTTATTTATATCCAATTGATTATAGGAGCATGGATGAGACACACCAATTCCGGTTTAGCCATATTTGATTTTCCCTTAACTGCAGAATATTGGATTCCAATGTTTAATAACGAAATGTTAACAGTCATAAACGACTGGCGTTTTGAAGTGGATTTACCGGATGTTACTTTATTTCAGGTCGTCATACATTTTATTCATCGTTGCAACGGTTACATCATCTTTGGTTTAGCTGGATTACTGGGATATAAGTTTTTAAAGGATAAAAACCGTTGTTCAAAAAGAATCATAAACAATGTTTATTTAATTCTCACCTTAGTAGTTTTACAAATTATTTTTGGAGCATTTGCTATTTGGACATTGAAAGGTCCTGTTATAACAAGTATACATGTTGTAAATGGAGCTGCTGTTATGGGAGCTACTTTTTTATTATTATTGCGTATGTCAGATTTAACGTTATTAAAGAATTAGATCAATGCGTTTAGAGAAAAAACGAGCCAATTCGAACCTCTCGGCTTATATAGAACTAATGAAACCGAATATTTTAACATTGGTTCTTGTATCCACAGTCCTAGGGTATTTTCTCGGCGGAAATGGTATTGATTCATGGATACGTTTAGGACTATTATTAATTGGAACTGCATTAACGGCTGGCGGTGCTGGTGCATTAAACCATTATCTAGAACGGGATTCAGATAAGTTAATGGAAAGAACAAAGAATCGACCTCTTCCTGCAGGCATAATTCCGCCGCCGAATGCCCTAATGTTTGGGATAATATTGGTGTTACTAGGAACGATTTTACTGGTTTACAAAATAAATTTACTTACTGGTTTTTTATCAATTCTTACATCATTTCTTTATATTCTTGTTTACACACCGCTCAAAAAAATTACCTGGTTAAATACATCTATTGGTTCAATTCCTGGCGCATTACCTCCGATGGGTGGATGGGCTGCGGCAACCGGTGAATTGGAAACCGGCGCTTGGATTTTATTTGCAATAATGTTCCTTTGGCAGCATCCCCATTTTTATGCAATTGCTTGGATATGCAAAGAGGATTATGCGAGAGCTGATTTTAAAATGCTTCCTGTAATTGAACCGGACGGCAAAAGAACAATCAGACAGATATTTTGGCATCTATTGTTATTATTACCCGTTTCAATTATGCCCTATATTAACGGCAGTGCTGGGAATGTTTATTTAATTGGAGTCGTTATTTTAACAGGGTTCTTTTTCATATCGGCTATTCCTATGTATAGAACGAAAAGCAAAAATAGTGCCAAATTACTTTTAAAATCATCAATCATATATTTGCCATTATTATTAATTTTAATTATAGTGGATAAAGCTATATGATCTCCCGTAACCGTTTTATCATTTATATCCTTATAGGTACAGTCATTGCTGCATTATGGTGGACAACAAAACCTATACTAAAACCATTACCCACTCTGGGCGGAATTCCATTTTTTGAAATGATCGATACAAATGGCAGTTCATTTGGATCGGAAAATTTAAGAGGGAAAATTTGGGTGGCTGATTTTATTTTTACGACATGCGCTGGGCCATGCCCCATTATGAGTACCGAAATGTCTGGGATCCATAAAGCATTTATTGATGACAAAAATATTCAAACAGTTACATATACTGTGAATCCGGATTATGATACACCGGAAGTGTTGGCACAATACGCAAAACGATATAATGCAGACACCGAACAATGGCATTTTCTCAATGCTCCATACGAAGATATTCAGTCGATTATAACAAATGGATTCAAAATGGGGGATATGGAAGAAATCGTTTTTCATAGCACACGATTTGCATTGGTCGATAGAAATATGAATATTCGGGGCTATTACACTGGTACTGATTCAGTAGATGTAGAAAAACTGAAGCGTGACATTGTTCAATTAAGCAAATTATAATAAATAATGTCTGTGCCAATAAAATCAGATCGCTTTTGGTTAAATATTATATATATTGTTTCTGGTATCATTACTGCAGCAGTGGCATTTTTAATTCTGGGCCCCAGACCTGAAGGGCTAGAGGGAAGTATTGATGTTTCTTTTTTACCAACCGTTAATGCAATATTTAATGGAATAACGACCATTTTATTGGTCACGGGGTTTATTTTAATCAAGCAGAAGAAAATACAAATTCACAAAATATTCATGCTTTCTGCCTTTGGGACTTCAGCGGCATTTTTAGTGTCTTATGTGATTTATCATTGGTTTAAAAGTGGGCCGAAGATTTATACGGGTGACTTTACAACACTATACTATTTTATATTATTGACACATATTCTACTTGCAGCTGTTATTATCCCTCTTGCGCTCATTACCTTATATAGAGGATGGACGAGTCAATTGCTAAAACATCGTAAAATTGCTAAAATTACATTTCCTCTTTGGATGTACGTTTCCGTAACCGGTGTGTTGATTTACATAATGTTGTACTAAAGCTTTTTTACTAATCCGGCAAAATTGGCATCTGTTTTAAATCCGTGATATTGGAAAAATTCCGATTTCATAAAAGCGACTGTTACCTGTTCTACATTTTTCATTTTTAATCGCTGCAGACATTCATTTAATAGCCGTTCTCCCAAACCACCACCCTGATATTTTTCATCAATAGCTATTTTCTCTAAGTGGGCAGTTTTCTCATCTGTAAACTTCCAATAAATACCACCACATTGTTTATTCCCTGGTGAAAACAATAATAAAAATTCATGCTCATCTGTAAAATTTGCATAAAGGTTATAGGATAATAACTGGTCGTGAAATAATGCCATTTCTTTTGGTTTATAGGCCTGACGAATGCAGAACTGCTTATTCTCTTTATCTTTAATTATAACGACTAAACCTGGTTTCTGAAATCCGGTATCATGATGAATCAATTCAGCAAAATCTGAAGGTTCAACCTGATGATAAATTAACCGGGTAAGAAAATATGCATCATTTTTAGAACAATTTGGATTATTTATTAAAACATGTATTCGTGTTTCAAGTTCATCATTTTCAATCGTTGAATTGGATAATCTTGAGGATAAACGAAAAAGTTCTTTAGCGACGTCTGATTCGTGATCCGGGAAACAAGTCAATAAAAAGAATCTGAATCTAATAGCCGGATATTGTTCATACAACTCATGCAATTTGTAATCTTTATATAATTCTTGAATAATTTCACTCTGTGCTTGAAGTGTTGCATGTTTGTTCAAATCCATCCAACGGTGAAATCGAAGTGCTGCAAAAACGACCGGTTTTGGTAAATATCCATACGCAGTAACATCTTCAATGTATTCTTGTATTATTTTGGAATTGAGATCGTGAGTTTCATTGTTTAATTCACGTCTAATTTTCTCCAATATTGATAAACCATTCTTTGTCCCCGCAGATTGCAATATGCATGTAAAAATAACTTCCCATTTCAAAACATGATTTAATCCTCGAAACTGCTTTTCAGTTGAAATAATAATTTTTTCATACAATTTTATTAATGATTCTACAAGAGTGTTTACTTTTTCGGTTTTGAATGATTGTTTTATTCGCACGTGTGTTGCGTTATCAAATTCAGAAACAATCACGTTTTTAATAGAAGGATTTTCTAAAGCATAATTGAAATCAGTTTTTGTTAAATAATCTATATATCCCTGTAAGCTGCTCCATCCAAAATGAAGCCAGCGCATGTCCCACCTGTCACGTAGTTTTTTGTCATTTATTTCATCCTCGCGACTTTTTAAATACCAATAAACATCAGAACCATGATCATACTCTGATATTACTGCACCCTGGTCTGGCCAATATGCAATAAAATTATTTGTTAAATTGTTATTATCAATTCCAGAACTCATAGATATTTGCCAGCGCGACAAATTTTTCATTTCTTTTTTGTTAAAATTCGGTAAATATGAAATAATAAAATTAAAAGCAGTCCCATCTTGTAAAGTCAATAACACTCGATATTTAAAATAATCATCGTTTTTGTATAATTGACTGATCCAAATTTCCTCCTTTCCAATTTCATCCAGATTAATGTGCCTGTTTCCGGATAGAATAAAAATTGTTTCAAATAGGATGGATTGTTTTTGAAATAAATCGATTAAATATGTTTGCGTATCCATTTCGATAGATTTTTCAAATTGTATTAATCTTTTCCATTCTTGGGTGTCTGTTTCATGTTTTGGTATCATACTCTTTAAATGATCATCCAACAGGTTCAAACTTGATTCAGCAAATTTAATTAATTTATCGTTTGAAGAAAGCAAAACCCAGTTAGTTAATTCGTGCCTTATAAAGGAAAAATATTTTGGATGGCTTTGAACAACATTAGCAGATAATTGAAACAACATTTCTAAATATTGGTATATAGAATGATCAATCTTGTTTTCTTTTCTATAGGAAACGAGCTCTAATAATATGTCTTCAACATGAATATCTTTCAATTTACTTATATCTATTTTCCATGTTTTGAGTTTATTTGCTTCTCGTAGTTTTTTAAATAACATTCTTAAATTTGTTAGAAAAACGGTTCCACCAATGTAAGGGATGATTAAATTAAAAATCTTTTGAGAGAATCTTAAATTTTTATCTTTAATTATACTTTCGAGTACGTCAATACCAATTCTTCTTAGCTCGATATCTCCATTTTCAAACAACGCATTAAATAGATCAAAACCCCATAAATTTTGTTCTCCCAGGAGTAAAGTACCGGTATGCAATGTTTTTAATGATGGTATTAAATCAGTAGCTATTGGCTGTGTTACAGATGCGGTAGTTGTTCTATTAGATATTGTTATTTTTTTTGATTTTTTAAAATGGATTAATTGAAAAACGATATTTTCTGCAAATTCAACTAATTGTTGATTCCCAAGCCATAATCTCGGATCAAGAAGAATGTGTTCAATGTTCAAGCTGTCAGAATCAACTGTATAAATAAAATCACCCAGACAAAAAATATCATTTTGCCAGATGCATTTACATTTCTTATTTAATGACTTTATTTTTAGATAACGGCCGCTCCAGCTAATATCTTGCGGAATAATTTTTAACTTTTTAAAAAACCAATTTGGAAATGAGATACATTTTCCATTTGAATCAAGTTCTGTCTGATTAGCTAAATACATTGGTTGAATAATATCAGACCATCGGTCGAGGATATTTTTCCGCTTGTATGTTCCCTTTTGTGTTAATTCATCTTTCTCAATCGTAAAATTTCTGTGTATGATTGCAAAATTGACCATGCGTTCGTACCTGGCTAAAAAACCGTTGATTGATTGGATGAGTGCTCCGATAGATGATCTGATTTTATCAGGCTCTCTTTCAGGGAAATGTGCGTCTAGATATTCACGATTTGGATAAATCAAAACCGTATTAAAGTCCATACGATCACCCACAAGAAAGGCTGATTCAATGGCATCAAATTCTTGCAGCATATTTTCGATTTTTTGGGGAGTAATCGTTTGTCCAGCAGCATTTTTATATATTTCTTTTTTACGATCCTGAATGAAATAATGACCATTCTCTACTGTAAAAATATCACCAGTGTGAAACCAGCCATCTTGAAATGTTGAAACCAATGGATCATCGTAATAATATTTAGATATATATGGACCTTTGAGTAAAAGTTCTCCTTCTTCAGAAAGACGCAGTTTAATGCCCGGTAAGGCGTTTCCAACTGAATCCATCATATAATCATTCGGTGATGTCATGGTGATTCCGCCAGTGGCTTCAGTCATTCCATAGCCACTCAACAGACTGACATCATTAGACTGGAAAAATTTAAAAATATCAGGGTCAAGATAACCTGCAGCTGATATGCCCCATTTTAATTGACCTCCGGTAACTTTTTTGATCGCTTTTCTTATCAAAGCGTTGTCATCTGTGTGATCAGTTAATGTTGATTGAATTGTTTCATATAATTGCGTCCATCGTCGGGGAACACTGATAAAAACAGTTGGCTTTACTGTTAAAAAGTTTTTTCGTAATGTGTCATAAGATGAATCTTGTGCAAAAGTATATGACGCTCCCCAAAATATGCTGCCCTGTAATTCAAAATACCTTCCGAATGTATGATAGAGTGGAAGGTAACATAAAAAAGAATCATTCGGGCCAATTTCGGGCAATGCCAAAGCACGGGCAAAGCGTTTCACCATAAAATTTTTCTGTGTAAATGTAATTCCTTTTGGTTCCCCTGTGGTTCCGGAGGTATACATAATGGTTGCAATATCATTTAAATCGACTCGATTGATTCGTTTTAGGACGAGGATTGGATCAATTTTAGAACGACTGGAAAGAAAAGAAATCCAATCAGTGGATTCAAATTTGATTGCGGTTAAACCTTGTATTCTAGATTGTATAAAATTGTACCAGTGAGTTTGTTTTTCTCCACCTAAAAAAATATGAGTTATTCCACTATGCTTGACGATGAATTCAATATCAGAATCTGATGCGTTGGCTGGAATAGGAATAATAGTAAAATGAAACGAAAGGCATGCCAGATCCATCAAAGCGCCATGTAAAGAATTGGATGTTAAAACACCAACTCGCATGGGTTTTCCAATAGAATTTTCTACAAAGGTCAGCGCCCTTGCAATTTTTAATACTTTATTCCACACTTCATCATAGGTATGTACAATGAGTTGTGTATTTTGAAATTCTTTGAAAAGAACTTTCTCTTTATATCGTCTTGCCCGGTGATAAAGTAAATGACCAAAAGAATATTTTGATTTTGTAATTAATTCTATGAGCAGATCAAGCCACTCCTCGAGGCGATTATGCTTTACAACAGAAGAATTAACTTGGGGGAGATGACCAATATCAAGAAAAGTATGGATAGTTTTTCGATCAACTTTTTCCATTACTAAAGCGTGAGCGATTGTAATCAGATGTTCGATGTTTGGAGATTCTTTAACAGATCTGTTTATAAGATCTTGCATGGATTCCCTGGACAATTCCATGAATAAAATTACGGAGATTCTGTTGAATCAATGAGTGATGATTTTAAAATGATTAATTTGAAATATAAACTTCCTGCTATTATGTGATATGGTTGGAAAGCATTTGTCTTATACTATATTAAGGTAACTATTGAGCATCATTGATCAATGATGTAATTTCACAAAAATTCTATCGGAGTGAAACGTAAATGACTTCAAAAAATGGTAATCAAAACGGGCTGGATTTTAACCTGACACAGGCTGAAATCACCAGCCTGTTGAATAAATCCCCTTCCGGAATTCAAGACTATATCGACCATCTAGAAAGACAAATTAAAAACATGGCAGACATCGGATTATCTCTCTCAAAAGAGAAAGATATGAATGTTCTGTTGGAAAATATATTGTTGGAAGCAAAACGAATTGCCAAAGCGGATGGTGGAACACTATATATGAAAACGCAAGATAACGAACTTCGTTTTGAAATCATGATGACAGACTCACTGAATATTCATTTGGGTGGAACATCCGGGAAAGAAATCTCGTTTTATCCTATCAAATTATATAATAAAGACGGAGAACCCAATAAAACCATGAACGCTGCCTATGTTGGATTAACCGGTGAAACGGTGAATCTTGCCGATGCCTACGAAGCAGAAGGGTTTGATTTTTCCGGCACGAAAGCATTTGATAAAAAAACAGGATATCGATCAAAATCGTTTTTAACCGTACCACTGAAGAACCATGAAGAGGAAATCATTGGAGTCTTACAGTTGTTGAATGCCCAAGATAAGAAAAACAATGAAGTGATTCCATTTTCAAACGAAATACAGGATATTGTTGAAGCGTTGGCTAGTCAGGCTGCGGTAGCCATTACCAACAAGAATCTGATTAAAGATCTGGAAATTTTATTTGAATCATTTATAAAACTGATTGCGTCTGCCATTGATGCAAAATCGCCTTATACAGGGGGACACTGTGAACGTGTTCCGGAAATCACTATCATGCTTGCTAATGCAGTCAATGATGCTGAAGATGGACCGTTCAAAGATGTGCATTTTAACGAAAATGAAATGTATGAATTAAAGATTGCTGCCTGGCTCCATGACTGCGGTAAAGTGGCTACACCGGAATATGTGGTAGATAAATCGACCAAGCTCGAAACAATATATGACCGTATTCATACTGTTGAAACACGCTTCCAAGTATTAAAAAGAGATGAAGAAATCACATTTCTGAAAAAGCGTTTGAAAATTGAAACAGATTCATCTTTTTCAAAAAAAGAAAAAAAGGAGGCAGTCAAAAAGTTAGGTAAAAAACATCAGGCCAGAATAGCACAATTGGATGACGATTTAGGATTTATTCGCACAACAAACGTGGGGGGTGAATTCATGTCTGCTGATAAAAAAGAAAGAGTGTATAAAATTGCTAAGTACCAGTGGAAAGAAAATGGCGAGTGGAAAAATTTCTTTTCAGATGATGAAGTGAAAAACCTCTGCATAGCCAAGGGAACTCTCACGGCTGAAGAACGAAAAATTATTAACGATCATATTGTCCATACGATTGTGATGCTGAATCAACTACCCTACCCGAAACATTTACGGAATATTCCTGAATTTGCAGGAGGTCACCATGAAAAACTCGATGGGACAGGGTATCCAAAAGGACTGAATAAGGATGAAATGTCCATTCAGGCGAGAGTGATGGCCATCGCAGATATTTTTGAAGCGCTCACAGCGAGAGACCGGCCGTATAAGGAAGGAAAAACCCTTTCAATGGCCATGCGCATCATGGGCTTTATGAGAGACGATGCACATGTGGATGCGGAATTATTCGAATTATTTGTTCAGGAAAAAATCTATTTAAAATACGCAGAAAAATATTTGTCAGAAGAACAATTGGATATGGACTAACGTCCGGATTCCATCATCGAAATCATGACCTTCGAAATCGCCATCGTCTTGGGCATCATCGCCCTTATGTTTTTTCTGTTTATCAAAGAGTACTTCCCTCTGGATGTAACCGCATTATCAATTTTGGCCATTTTTATGGTAACAGGATACTTGTCTGTTGAAGAAGCCATTAGTGGTTTTTCAAATCAGGCAGTATTGACGATTGCAATCTTATTTATTTTGAGCCATGCACTTCAGCAATCGGGTATTTTAGAGTATGGTATTGTTCGATTAAATAAATTAACTGAAAAATCAAAATTATTAGGTTTAACAGTCTTTTTGATTTCAATCGCATTTGCTTCTGCCTTTGTGAATAATACCGCTATCGTAGCAATGTTTATTCCTTTAACGATTCGTATAGCTAAAAAATACAATTTAAGTCCATCAAAATTATTAATACCCTTAAGCTATATTGCAATCATAGGTGGGACCCTTACCCTGGTTGGAACGTCAACTAATTTGATAGTGAATTCCGTATACACAGGAACAACAGCGTATGAACCTTTAGGAATGTTTGAATTTTCAAAATATGGGATATTATTGTTAATTGTTGGACTTATATACATCATTTTTGCTGTTCCTTTAATTTTACCTTCCAGAACTGTAACATCCAGTTTAACTAAAAGTTATCATATGGGTGGCTATTTAACTGAATTAAAAGTGTTAAAAGATTCGCCTCTTGTCGGGCGAACGTGCATGGAAAGGGCGATTAATAAGAACTTCGATATAATTGTATTGGATATCATCCGGGATGGAAAAGTGATCAGCACCAATATTCGCAATACCATTATTCATCCGGGAGATGTGTTATTTGTAAGAGGATCTATTGAAAATTTTCTCCGCATGAAAGAAGTAGAAAAAGTGAACATGCTAACTGATGAAAAATTGACTCAAGATGAGTTGGAGAGTGAAGATAATCTGTTAGTTGAATGTTTATTAACCCAGAAATCTGATTTAATAGGCAAAAGTTTAATGGAAATAAATTTTCGTCGCCGTTTCGGGAGTTTTGTACTGGCTGTCCGTCGGGAAGGCACTATTTTACGCAGGAAAATTGCCCATGTTATTTTACGCTCTTTTGATACGTTACTGATGTATGGATCTCGGGAAAAAATAATAGAATTGGCAGACTCAGGCCATTTTATTGTTCTTGGGGAAATTGAAGCATCTCTTAAGAAACATCGCTTTTGGTGGGTGAGTTTGGCGGTGATTTTTGGAGCGGTTATTCTAGCTGCACTGGGTATTATGCCCATTTTGAAAGGAGCGTTAATCGGAATGATATTACTCTTCATGTTAAGAGTCATTACAACTCATGAAGCATATAATGCGATCAATTGGCAAGTGATTGTATTAATCGCAGCCCTGATTCCCATCGGCATTGTGATTCAAGAAAGTGGCACAGCAAAGCTCATTGCTTCAATGTTAAATAATATTGTTCAGTTGGTTTCCATTGAGAATCGTCCATTTGTTATGCTTTCATTAATATATATAGTAACAATCATTATAACTGAAATGGCATCCAATGCGGCCACAGCGATTATTATGACACCCATCGCCATTTCTGCGGCGGCTCAATTAGGCCTGGATCCGCGACCGTTTATTTTTGCGATATGTTTTGCCGCATCCGCATCGTTTATTACACCAATCGGTTATCAAACCAATCTGATGGTCTATGGTCCCGGCGGTTACAAATTTTCCGATTATATAAAAGTTGGTTTACCTTTGGCAATCACATTTTGGCTTATGGGAACATTCATTATTCCGGTAATATGGCCGTTTACAAATATTTAAGATAGAAATGACCAAAGAAGAAAAACAAGAATCACGATTAAATGAATTTCTAGACAACCCTGATAAAGCCCTTTGGAAATTGGCTATTCCCATCATGGCCGGAATGGGAATCCAGACACTGTATACGATTGTAGACATGATATTCATTGGACGGATCAGCGGTCTTGCGATTGCTGCGGTGGCTTTTAATATGCCCTTATTCTTTTTTGTTCTCGGATTAACCATGGGGCTTGGGGCAGGCGTGACGGCATCTATCGCTCGGTTTATCGGCGCGAGGGATAAAAGGAATGCTGATAATAGTGCTGAACACGCCGTCATTATGGGATTGGTTATTTCAATCGTTTTAACGACCATTGGTCTCGTTTGGGGAAAAGAAATACTTCGCGCCATTGGTACCACGGATGAAGTTATAACCCTCAGTTGGTCTTATTTACGTATCATCTGTTTCGGTTTGCCATTTATGGTGTTTTCCACATTTTTCAGGGCCATTTTGGTGGGAGAGGGGGATACAAAATTTCCCATGGCCATTGCCGCATTCGGTACGGTGCTCAATATTATTTTAGATCCAATTTTTATTTTTTCTCTTGGGATGGGTGTCGCAGGCGCTGCATGGGCAACGGCCATCAGCCAGTTCACTGTTTTTATTATTTTTATTTATATGCTTTTTGTGAAAGAACATTTCTATGTCAGATTTAGATTCAGGGATTTTGCACCTTCTTCTTTTATTATAAAAGATATTGTTAAAGTGGGGTTGCCTGCTTCAATCTCTATGGTTATCATGTCAATTGGGCAATTGGTATTTAATAGAATACTCGTTTATTTTTCAACGGATGTTGTTGCAGCGTACCAGATTGCCGGCAGGATAGAAATGGTCATTTTTCTGCCAATGATGTCCATAGCTTATGGCATGACCACATTAGTTGCGATGTTTTTCGGCGCCAAACGTATGGGCAGATTGAAGCATATCATTTATTATGGGTTAAGCCGGTCCTTCATGATTGCGGTAGTAACATCAACGGTTGTATACATTGCTGCGCCTCAACTCGTCACATTATTCACGCACAATGGAGTTATTCAAGAAACAGCAGTAACATATCTTAGACTTATCACCTGGGTCTATCCCTTCATAGCCATTGCGTTACCCACTGGACGGATTTTACAAGGATTTGGACTGGGTTTGCCTACGTTGGTTATTACGCTGATTCGAGTACTATTGGTGGCGACGCCGTTATCATGGTTTTTCATTTTTATACAGAATAAACCTGTTGAATGGGTTTGGTACTCTATGATGGGTTCTGCAATCGTAGCATTTATCGTGTCTATCAGCTGGGTGTTGTGGGCCATTAAAAAATATTCACTCCAACCAATGAGAAAAGAGCATGGAAAAATTCAACTTGAATCAAATTAATGAAGCATTAAAAACTCTTTCCGGATGGTCGTACACCCATGGTATAATTCACAAGGATATATCATTCGATTCTTACATGGATGGAATTGATTTTATCAATCGGTTGGCATTGAAAGCTGAAGAGGAAAATCACCATCCCGATTTAACCGTTGGCTGGTGTAAAGTAGGCGTCACATTTACCACCCACGATTCAGGTGGTGTTACGGAAAAAGATATTAAGATGGCGAAAGCTGTGGATTCATTGATTAAATAATTTGGCTTTTTTTCAAAACCTTTGAAAGGCAAACAAGCCCTTTTCTTTTTCTTCAAGAATATTGTTTACGTTATATTCCCGGCAATCCTTTCATAATTTCACATATGACTGACCTGATCAACGGACTCCTTCAAGAATCGATTAGCGGAATTGCCCTCGGCTGTATTTATGCATTAATCGCTCTTGGGTTTACTCTCATTTACAAAGCGACTGAAGTGGTGAATTTTGCCCAGGGCGAACTCATGATGGTGGGGGCGTATGTAAATTTCTTTTTTGTAACAACATTTGTTTCTTCAGCAGGAGAACCCACACTGTGGATTTTTATTATTGCCTTGGTCGGCAGTATCATTTTTGCCTTAGCATTTGGATGGATATTGGATCTGATTATTAATCGACCCTTAAAGGATGCACCCATTTTTTCTGTTATCATGGCCACCATCAGTTTATCCATTATCCTGCGAGCAATCGTTGCCATGATCGCAGGCCCCATGAGCTTACTCCCGGTTTCGCCCTTCGGAAATGATGTGATCCATATTGGCAGTGTTGTCATATCAATATTGGATCTTTTTATTATCGGTAGTGCAGTGATCCTTGTTTTGATGTTTTATTATTTTTTCCATAAAACACGCTGGGGGATTGCCACCCAGGCAACATCTGAAGATCCTATCGCCGCTCAATTAATGGGCATTCCTGTAAACCGTGTCCGTGGTCTTGTCTGGGTTTTTTCTGCACTGGTGGCAACGATCGCTGGAATTTTACTCGCCCCTCGATTGTCTTTACTGGATACGTCTATGGGGTTTTTAGGATTAAAAGCATTTCCGGCGGCTGTGTTGGGAGGCTTTGGCTCCATTGGCGGCGCCATTGTCGGAGGGATTATATTGGGTGTCATCGAAACAATCAGTATAGGTACGTTATCTTTTCATTTCCAATGGATTAAAGAGATAAACGACATTATCGTTTGGATTGTACTTATTGCCGTATTGATGGTGAAGCCTGATGGGCTCTTCGGAGTCGAGAAAGTAAAGAAGGTATAGAGACCCTTGAAAATTCTACCTCTAAAATTAAACAGCTTAAATTTGCCTACTTTTTGGTGGAGACTTATTATGACTCCGGCATATCCTCCTGTGGAATGGACAAATGTTAAATGTATAATTAAAAGAATGTGTTCAATATTTAAGACCCCACTTCATTTCTCCCCTGTTATAGGGGAGAAGGTTAATGGTTTTATCCAATTATTTTCCCCTGCGCTGCCGCTAATAGGGGAAACACAAAGCTCGCCTGCCATAGTCCCAGCGAAGGTTGGGGGTATCAGACCTGTCTGCGTTCCACTCCGAACAGGCAGGCAAATTTTAACTCTTTTTTCTTCATACTCTAAGTTTTGCAAAGGTCTCGTATAATGAAAGGTCGCTACGAAAAAGAAAACCTATACTGGATACCTCTATTAATCGGTTTTATTTTTCTGCTGCCATTTTTATTGAAGTATGCCACCTTTAGTTATAAGTACTATTTATTTGTGTTAAATATTGCCGGTATTTATATCATACTAGCAGTAGGACTTGATCTGTTAAGCGGGTATACGGGTTTGATTTCATTGGGACATGCTGCTTTTTTAGCCATCGGCGCTTATACATCAGCCATCCTGGTAGATCAGGCCGGTTTACCATTTATGATGTCATTGATTATTTCACCATTGATTGCAGGTTTGTTTGGGTTGGTGATTGGTTTCCCTGCCTTGCGTATTACCGGCATGTACCTGGGCTTAACGACCATGGGGTTTGGTTTTATCGTCAAACGACTCATTATTTCATTAAGAGAGTGGACCCATGGCGCCGGTGGGTTGGAGGTATCTTCACCTGTTTTATTTGGTTACACCATTAAATCTGATTGGGATAATTATTATTTAATATTCACATTTGCCATATTAGCCGTTGTCGTTGGAAGAAGAATCGGTAAATCAAAAATTGGCCGCGCGTTTATGGCTATTCGGGATTCTGAACAAGCTGCCGAAGCTTCCGGAATTCATTTGGCAAAGTATAAAATGCTGGCATTTTTTATTTCGGGATTATTTGCCGGGTTTGCCGGCGTCCTTTTTGCCCATACCAGCCACTTTATTTCAACGGATCATTTTGATATGATGCTATCTATTTATTTTATCATTATGGTATTGGTAGGAGGCGTCAGTTCCATCTATGGCGCTGTGTTGGGAACATTGTTTATTGTGCTGCTGGACAACCTGTTTGTTCCCCAGCTGGAAGACTGGATACACGGTTATTTAAATACGAATACCGGAGATATTCAATCACTCATTTTCGGTCTGATAATGTTTTTGTTTATTATATTCCAACCCTTCGGATTATACGGTATGTGGCTTAAAATACGAATCTACTGGAGAATTTTTCCATTCAATCCGCGCAAGCGATTTACATAATTACAACCAGAGGAGAAACATCATGAAAATAAAAACAGGATTATTGGTTATTTTAGGGCTGTTGTTTATCGGATGCGGTAAGCAAGCGCCGGTACCGGGCGTAACCGATACGGAAATATTAATCGGGAACATTCAGGACTTGAGCGGGCCTATGAAAGAATTGGGTGCAGTTCTGCCGGCAGGATCGAGACTCTATTTCCGATATATCAATGAAAAAGGTGGAGTCCATGGCAGGCAAATAAAAATGTTAGTGGAAGACCATCAATACAATCCGCAAAAAGCGGTTGTGGCTGCGAAGAAACTGATCGAAAAGGATCAAGTGTTTTGTCTTTTTCAAGTGATCGGAACGTCAACGTGCGAGGCCATCCGGCCGTTATTGGCAGAATCAGGAACACCCCTAATTGCACCGGCCACACAATCCGGGACCATGTCCGATTTATCCCGTCCTGCAGGCGATTTGATTTTTCATACCGATACCGGTTATGATAAACAGACAAATATCCTGGTAGATTATATCCTTAAGCAGGATGCCAATGCTAAAATTGGTTTGATTTATCAAGACGATGATTATGGTCAGAATGTATTAAAAGGTGCTGCCGAAGCGGAAGATCGAACGGGTGTGTCTATACAGAAAGAAGCTTTCCAGCGGGGAGCAACCGATTTTACCGGTCAGGTGGGTAACCTGATAAAAGGCGGTGCAAATCATGTGATTATTGCCGGCGTGGTCAAGGAACCCATTATTGTGATGAAAACAGCTGAAAAAATGGGTTATTCACCTCAATTCTACGGAACCAGTCCAACGATGGATCACCGTGTAGCCTTAGCAGCTGGACCTGCCGGGGAAGGGTTCATAGCTGCGAATTTTGCCCATCTATGGAATTCAGATGCACCTGCAGCAGTTCAATATAGAGAACTGTGCGAAAAATACGAAGTACCGGAAGCTTATATGGGTATGTACCATTTCTATGGATTCATCACAGCCAAAGTCCTTGTGGAAGGTCTGGAACGCGCTGGCAAAAATCCGACACGTAAACGATTGGTAAAAGGCTTGGAAACGCTAAATAAATGGGATTCAGGAGCATTTCCTCCCATTACGTATAGCTCAAAAGACCATGCCGGGACAGAATCCGTCATTTTGGTTCAGGTAAAAGACGGTGTTCAAACAGTCATTACTGACTGGGTTGATTAGTTTAGGACAATAATGCCACAAGATACAAGTGCAAAAATGATGAATTTGGAGTACGCTGACTGTGTTAGCGTTGCCCTGAAGTATTTCGGAGCAGTCCAAAGTTAGTATGGTATTATTTAGATGTGTAGTTTGTGTTTTTTGTGGAAAATGAATTGATAACGATAAAGGGCTCCCGGTAATTTTCGGGAGTCTTTTATTACTCCGGTATATGTTAATCGTATGATTCAAGGAGCGTATTCAATATTTAAAACCCCTCTTCATTTCTCCCCTATGACAGGGGAGAAGGTCAATGGTTTTATCCTATTATTTTCCCCTGTCATAGGGGAAATACAAAGGGGTATTATATTACTAACCATTTCCAGTTTAACATCGTTATGGCTGAATTAAATATTCGAAACGTACATATGCATTTTTCCGGGGTTGTTGCACTGGATGGTGTCACATTTGATGTAAAGGAAGGTGAAATATTTTCTTTAATTGGTCCAAATGGTTCTGGAAAATCAACACTGTTTAATTGCATTAACGGTTTTAATCGTCCACAAAAAGGGACCATTAAATTCAATAACGTTAACTTATTGAAAAAACGACCCCATCAGGTAATTACGAATGGTATAGCGCGGACATTTCAAAACATCCAAAACGTTCCATTTATGACCATTTTGGACAACATTTTATTGGGTGCTCATAAACGAATTAATTTTCAATCAACAGTAAAAGGTTGGATCAACAGGGAACAACGGCAAAAAGAAGAAGCAATGGGATTGGAAATTTTAGATTTTTTGGGTATTGCTAATTATGAACAAAAATATATGGCGGGGCAGCCTTTTGGAATTCAAAAATTAACGGAAATAGCCCGAGCGCTCGTTGCGAAACCGAAATTAATTCTTTTGGATGAACCTGCAGCCGGAATGAATGAACAGGAAACGGTTGAAATTGCCAAAATTATATCTGAAATCAGAGAGGATTTAGGCATTACAGTCTTGGTGGTAGAACACGATATGAATTTGGTTATGAGTATATCGGACAGAATTTGTGTTCTGGATTCCGGTAAAATTCTCGCAATCGGTCAACCGGAGGAGGTTAAAAATCATCCGGACGTCATTAAAGCATTTTTAGGAGATTCTGCTGATGCTTAAGCTGATTGGTGTCGAAACGTATTATGGAAAAGTGAAAGCATTGCATGGTGTATCACTTGAAGTCAAAAAAGGACAACTCGTCACCATATTAGGTGCAAATGGCGCAGGAAAAACAACGATTCTTAAAACAATTAGCGGATTAGTCGAACCGGAATACGGTACGATTCATTTTGAAGATAAGAGAATTGACAGGAAAAATCCGGAGGAAATTGTAAAGCTGGGAATTAGTCACGTTCCTGAATGGAGACGAATTTTCCCGGAATTGACTGTTGAAAATAATCTATTGATGGGTGGGTTTTTAATTAAAGACAAGGACATATTGCACCAACGAATGGAAGAAGCATTTCAGCATTTCCCTATCCTGAAAACGCGCAAAAATCAGCGAGCCGGCACTATGAGCGGTGGAGAACAGCAAATGCTTGCTATCTCAAGAGCGTTGATGCTGAAACCAAAACTGCTTTTATTGGATGAACCATCCCTTGGACTATCACCATTGCTTGTTCAGGATATTTTCAGCACAATTAAAGAGCTCCACAAATCCGGAGTCACCATTCTTCTGGTGGAACAAAACGTAAATCATGCTCTAAAAATCGCTGATTATGGTTATGTGTTAACCACTGGAAAAATATTCTTAAGCGGTACGTATGAAGAATTATATGAGGAAGAAAAAGTGCGGGAAATGTACCTCGGAGAAGGAAAATATGTCCGGAGAGCAAAATTATGGAGTGGCCGTTGAGCAACCCGGATTTATCTATACACAATACAGTTCCGAAACTTTTCTGGTACAACGTTGAACATTATGGCAGCGAGATAACAGCTTGGTGGAAACAAAAAGGGCTGTGGGAATCAATCACTTGGAAACAATATGGTGATTGGTCCAGGGATATTGCAAATGCATTATTAAATGCCGGAATTAAACGAGGGGATAAAGTGTCCATACTGAGCCAAACTCGATTCGAATGGGTTGTGGTTGACTTGGCGATTATGTCTATCGGGGGTGTAACTGCACCGATATATCACTCGAATACCGAAGATCAAGTACACTATATCGCAGAACACAGTGGATCAAAACTTGTTTTTGCAGAAGATCAGGAACAATTGGATAAATTGTTGGAAATCTGGGACAAACTTCCTGAAATAAAACAAATCATCGTATTTGATAAATATCAACCAAAAGATATTCCCAATGTGACGTCTTTGTCAATATTTAGGGAAGAGGGTATTCAATATGGAAAAGAAAATCCGGATCATTTTATTGATAAAATAAGCAAAGGCAGCCCTGAAGATTTAATCAGTTTTATTTATACTTCCGGTACGACAGGCCATCCCAAGGCCGGCATGATCAACAGCAGAAATGTATTGGCTATCGTTAAGCACTTGAAAACAATGTATAACATGACACGTGAAGATATGTCCATTGCCTATTTGCCGCTGGCTCACATCGCTGAAAGGGACCTGGGGCATTTTATGAAATTGTATATTGGCAATGTAACCGTGTTTGCCGAATCTCTGGAAGATATGCCTGCGAATCTTCGTCAGACCGGCCCCACGGTTATGTTTGGAACGCCTCGTGTATTTGAAAAATTTTATGCCCAAATAGCCACAGGGATCAAAGATGCTACTTGGATTCAGAAAACACTTTATAACTGGTCACTAAAAGTGGGGCGATTATTTGTGGAGGCGAAAGATGCGGGAAAATCACCCTCTCCGTTTTTATGGATTAAGCACAAGATTGCGCACTTTTTAATTTTTCGGAAAATCCATGACATATTTGGCGGAAGGATTCGTTTTATGATTTCCGGCGCCGCACCCATTTCTCCAAACATTGTTCACTTTTTCCATTGGATTGGATTGGATATTTATGAAGTGTATGGAATGACAGAAACAACCGGTGTTATTTCTGCAAATAATATGGGTCAGATCAAAATTGGCTCCGTTGGTCAAATTTTCCCTGATACTGAAGTGAAAATAGCTGAGGATGGGGAAATTCTCTGCCGAGGACCGCAAAATATTCAAGGTTATTATGGTAATGAAGATGCCACTGCTGAATTATTGATTAAAGATGAAAATGGTATTGAATGGCTTTATACCGGAGATGTAGGTCATATTGATGAAGATGGTTATTTATTTATTACCGATCGAAAAAAGGATTTGATCATTACTGCAAGCGGAAAAAATGTCGCTCCTCAAAATATAGAGAATTTATTAAAAACCAGTCCTTATGTAAGCCAAGCAATGGTGTATGGAGATAAGAAACCTTATTTGACTGCACTAGTTACTTTGGATGAAGATGAAATTGCAAAATTTGCCAGGGACAGAAAAATTCTTTACCAGGATCTTGGGGATTTAACGAAAAAGAAAGAAATTATTGATCTTATTCACCATGAAATATCCACATTAAATAGAGAACTTGCCAGCTATGAGACTATTAAGAAGTTTTATATTCCTGAAGAAGATTTTAACCAAGATAAGGATGAACTGACACCCACCATGAAGGTTCGGCGAAAAGTAGTTACTGAACGGTACAAAAACATTTTAGAAAATTTATATCAGACCTAAACTGATGCCATGAAGAAAATTATTTTATTGTTTACTATTCTTTTCATTGTTACCTGTGAAAAAGAAGATGGAGATTCTTATTCCAAAGATTTGATAGGCAATTGGGAAGGGGTTATGAGAAACTATTCTTATCATATTATTTCAACTGTCTCCCAGACGGTGAATAATCCTTACAAGTCAGGTACAGGTTCGATCGTCCTGCAAGGTGCAGAAGAGGCCATTTTACAGTATATGTATTTATATTCAGTAAACGGTGTGCTGCAAATTTCCATTGCTCAATTTCCATTTGGTTTAACTGTTGAAGAAACGCATTATGTTTTATATATATATGACTATGGTGACTTTGGCACACCCAGCCAATTGACTAAATATTATTCCGATGTAGGAGAACTATATGAGGGTGAACTTGATTTCACTATAAATGGTTATGAAATAACAGTGACTTCAGGAGCATTGTACCATACATTCTTAAATGACAGTGTCTCCATTACCGGAACGCTGGCTCCCGCACAATCAAATGTCACAGCCGGCACTGATGTTGAACTCGGGAGTTTGGATTGGACGTTTGATACCTATGAGGTCAATTTTAACATTAAAGATGATAATTCCTTTGACCAAACAATTGTCACAATCGACACAGAAACATTAGAGCGCTCCGGCACATGGGAAGCAACCAGCGATGAGATCACCTTTCATTATCCTACTTCTTCTGATAAATACTCTTATAATATTAGTGGTTCAAATCTTGAATTGACCCAAAACAAAGATCTGTGTATTTCGAATCCGGATGAGTGTCTGCCGCAATATGAATTGATGTATGGTATGGAGGGCGGTTCGCTGGAAAATGTGGTCATGAAAGAGACTACTTTTTTCAATAAATAATCAAACTCATCTTTAACAGTTGTAAAAGTTAACTTCAGTAATAAATACACTTACGGGGACTGGAATAGAGTGTGGCACCACGTTTTCACCTTTTTTAGTGTTTTTCATAGAGCCCTGATAGTTGGCGGTAAAGCAACTCCTACTGCCTTAAACACTTTGCCGCTAACCCCCTGACATTCTGTTCTGACAACAATTTGTGCCTCTTTTTCTTCAATAACGATTTCCTGTAACGCTTTCAGATCCTGCGTGATCTTTCGCCATTCAAAATCATATCCGGCTTCACTGAGCCGTCTTTTAAGCTCTTTGAGTAAAACTAACGCCAGAAAACTGCAGAATACATGACCGGTAATCGTATCGTCGCGCTGGTGAAATACAGGACGGGTGTCCAATAATGATTTCATGTCCCGAAAGATATGTTCAACCTGCCATAGTTCCTTGTATTTCAGAGCAACATCCTTTGCAGATAAAGTCGTATTGGTACGCAACACCCATTTCCCATCAAAACGTTCTTCATATTTGACCTTATCCAGATTAATAGATACACTCCCCTTGTCTATATTAAGATATTTGCGATATCCCTTGTTACCTACCAGAGACTTCGCTCCCCTTTTTAGGGCGTGTTCCAATGATTCAATAATCGCCTGTCGATCCGCAGCGTCTTTCCGGGCTTGAGCCGGATTCAAACAGACAATATATCGGCGGTTATCAATACGGACTTCCTTCACCTTCAACGGGGACGGATCCTTACTCCCGTGCTTTTCCGGATAGACTTTTTGATAGCTTCCACTGCGACTCAATACGTCTCGTTTGACCTCCACAACCTTACGCATCCTGGCTCCAAGAATGTATTCCATGTTGTTGTCTTTGTTTTGCAACCAGGTTAACACTTCCTTGCTGATCATACCCCGGTCTGCCACGATAATGACTCGGCCAATACCAAAGCGCTTTTTCATCCTTTTGATCACAGGAATCAAGGTCTTCACGTCGGCTGTATTCCCAGACCACATCTCACAACACAACGGTTGACCTTTAGAGTCCAGAACAACACCGACAACCATCTGTTTCAGGTCTGGACGGTGATCCTTGCTGTGACCATACCGTCCGATTGCCTCGCCGCCGCTGCCTTCAAAGTAAATGCTGGTCGTATCAAAAAAGACCAGCTCCAAGTCACTGAATAGATGACGTCGTTCCATAAACAAATCTTCTTCAACGATATCCTTCATACGTCGTGGAGAAAAATCAATCGCATCATTCTGATCTTTCAGCTCTTCACCCAAAAACGCCATGGCACGATATAAATGATGCAAAGAAAGTTCCTCTGTTCCATTAATCTTGTAATCACGTCGCCATTCATCACAAAAACGATCTGAACCGGAAATAAACAGACGGTGCAAAACTGTTAAAAAGACCGCACGTTCTACATTAAACTGAAACTGTCTATCCCGCAACAACCCTTGCAGAATATTCTTGATTCCCGTCTGTGCCCATAAACGTTCAAATATCAGCGTTGGACCAATCTTTACCGCATTTGTATGAAGATCACTCTTGCCGCTAAGAACCATGAGAACTTCATCTGAAAAACGGGATAAGGAACGAACCAATGTCTCTATGTCGCCCTTGGCTTGAAGTCTGTCCAGTCGGCCTATCGTGGAAATGACTCTCTGTCTTGTTTTTCCGTTCTCTCTGCGGTTCTCTACTATCTGCAAATACTGATTGTTGCCTGATTTCTTGACTCGTACAAACATCGTTCTGTCCCTTGATTGTCACCGCTATATTAAAGCCGAACCCAACGGGTTTACAAGAAATATTCCCCCATTCTGTGGCACCACGTTTCTGACAAATGCAACACCCCTCTCGTCGAGAACATACCCGATTTTAGTGATGAACTGTAAAAGAATAGTCTAACTAATTACTACCAAACATCCTCATAATCCAATCCGGCATTATTCTTAACAATGGAATTATCACCTTCATTTGCCAAGGGAACACGAATGTTTTCATGCACGTGGTTTTACATAATAATTGTTAATGGTCGGGACATAATAGATCCAAAAGTGAACTACATGAATGCAACTAATTTAGGTTGCACGAATAATTAAAAGCATTTACTTTCTTTGTAGGATTTGAATTTATATGAGCAAAAAGGACAAGTTACTATTAAAAATTCAGAAGCGACCAAAAGATTTTACGTGGGAGGAATTAACAAGGTTGTTAAAATCATTGGGGTATAAATCAGTGAAACCGGGTAAAACAGGTGGTTCAAGAAGACGATTTATCCACCCAACAGCTCCGCCAATAAACCTTCATAAACCGCACCCGCAAAACATAATAAAACAATATATTATCAATGACATTTTAGACTTATTAAAGGAAGAGAAAATGATATGAAAGATATGATGAATTACAAAGGATATTACGGCTCTGTTCATTATACGGATGAGGATCAGGTTTTTCATGGTAAACTAATGTTTATACGTGCATTAGTAAGCTATGAAGGTGAAAATGTAACAGGGCTAAAAAATTCATTTCAAGAAGCTGTAGATGATTATTTATTAATGTGCGAAAAGGAAAACATTGAGCCTGAAAAACCATTTAAGGGAAGTTTTAATGTAAGAACAGGAACTGCTTTACACAGGAAAGCTGTTTTGTTTGCAAAAGAACGGGGGGTGAACCTAAATAATGTAATAATTGAAGCGTTGGATCGATATCTTTCAAATCATCCTTCGGTTTCTCCCGATCCCAAAAATTAGAGATGTAGGCGGTCTCAAACTCAATGGGTTTTTGCAATACAGTGACCCAGTGGAATAATCCAGCTAACTAAACTTCCTCATCAGCCAACCAGGCATTATTCTTACTATAGGAATAATTATTTTCATTTGCCATGGGAAGACAAATGTTTTCTTGCCCCGGTCAATGGCCCTGACAATTTTTTCAACGGCTGTCTCCACCGGCAGGAGGAAAGGCCTGTATTTTTGACCTGCCGTCATGGGAGTTTCTATAAACCCGGGGCATATGGTAGTTATTTGAATATTATATTTGTATAGTGTTAAACGCCAAGAATCAGCGATAACTCGAATAGCGATTTTTGATGCTGAATATCCGCCGTGATATGGTACGGCTAAAAAAGAAGCAACCGAACTTATGGGAACTAAAATTCCGTGTTTTTGTTTTTTCATGGATGGGATAAATGGTACTAACGTATTGGTTACTCCAATAATATTGGTTTCGAGGATGTCATTAATCGCTGTGGCATCACCATTAATGATATCATCATGATTTCCGATACCGGCATTGGCAATAACCATGTCAATGCCGCCGACCTTTTCCATAAAATCATCCGCTGCATCCTTGGATACCTGGCGGTCTTTTGCGTCCACTTGATATACATAAGTTTCGCTGCCAAAATCACGACATTTTTCAGCAACCTCTTCCAACTTGTCTCTGCGCCGGGCAGAAAGTCCAACTGTCGCACCCCTCGACGCATAAGCATAGGCTAAAAATTCACCGATACCACTGCTGGCACCGGAAATGAAAATTCTTTTTTTCATATTTTAATGAATATATTTTTTCTGTAAAGCCAATAAAGAATCACCCACCACATCACTACATGGGTGATTGCAAAAAGTAATGAACCATTCAAATCTCCTGCTAATGGCAAAAAGATGGTTTTAAATAAATAAGAATAACCGGAAACAGATTCGCCGTTCAATAAAAATTCAACCTTTAAAATCGTTTTTGCCCACAGCCCAGAACCCACAAACACAAAGAGTGAATTTGTTCCGTAAATAATGAATGGATGAAAAACGGTTTTATATCCTTTTATATCAATAAACCAGATCAACATTGCCAGGATCATTGTTGCAATACCTCCTGTATATAAAACGTAAGAACTGGTCCATAATTGTTTATTGATCGGCATAAAAATCGACCATAAAAGCCCAAAGCCAATCAACATGATTCCGAACAGAAGTATTTTCATCACGAGGTCTTTACGCTGTCCGTCATCGGTTTGAATCATGACTCCCGCCATATATCCCAGAATAACCGTCATAACAGCGGGAATCGTGCTGAATAATCCTTCAGGGTCAAATGCAATTCCCGTTCCTCTATACAAGTGGCCAGCTCCCAGAATTGCCATGTCAATTTTCCTGATAAGATTTACTTCCAATGAGTAAGGATCTGGCCCGCCAAATCCCCACATCAGTAGCCAATATGCTATCAAAATAGCGGGCATTATTTTCCAGAGGTTTGTAAACGAAAAACGGATGACGAGTACGGCACTAATTCCGTAAGCCAAACCGATTCGTTGAAGCACACCCATGACGCGAAAGTTATCCCAATTCCAATCCTGGCGGATAAAAGGAAATGCATTTAAGAGTAATCCAAAAATGAAAATGGTAACTGCTCTCCAGAAAATTTTGGAATATATTTCTCGACTTGGTTTGAAATCGAATTTTGCGAATGAAAACCTCATTGAGGCACCGACGATGAATAAAAAGAAAGGAAACACCAGGTCTGTGAGTGTGCAGCCATGCCATTTCGCATGACGAAGTGGAGCATAGACATAAGCCCAACTTCCAGGGGTATTCACTAGAATCATTAAAGCAATAGTCATGCCTCGGAATACGTCCAGGGCGAAATAACGCTGTGACTTGTTCACGAATCCAGTTTTGTTATTAAGTTTTTCCAAAGCCACCAAAAGCCCAAGCCGGAAAACGTAAATAAGAGTAGGGCATACCCATCATTCCCGAACATCCAATTTCCGATGGCAAAATTCAAACCATAAATTAAAGCAATGCCAGCAATCCAATTGAAAAAGAAACCTTCTGTAACCGGTTTCATTGTCGTATGCTTTGCAAACTTGCCCCAATATCCTCCGGGCTGCACGCGGAGATAAAAATTCCTCAACGTTGCTTCCGGTTCAGGTTTTGTAATAAAAGTAACAATCAGCCAAACAATGATTGCCGTCGGGACAATAATCATTAGTTTATGATGAACTTGAATTGGAATGCCAAATAAAATAGGTGTTTCATTGAACAATAGGTAAGATTTGCCATTCGCAATCGTTTGCTGCCAAGCGATAATTTCCAGAATGATGGTGATTATTATGGATGTAAGTAATGCAGAAATTTCTGTCCAGGCATTGATACGCCACCAGAACCAGCGGAGAATGAGCACCGCGCCGATACCGGCACCCATGGCAAAAATAAATTCCCAAGCTTTACTGATGCTCTGCATATTGATGGCAACAAAAGCGGAACACACCATTAAAAGAACGGTAATAATTCTACTCACAAGCACATAATGGTTTTGATCAGCTTCTTTTTTTATAAATCGTTTATAAATATCATTCACCAAATAGGAAGCTCCCCAATTCAGATGGGTATCAATGGTAGACATAAAGGCTGCCAAAAACGAAACCACCAATAACCCTTTTAATCCAGGGCCGAGAAATTTATTCATAATGAGAGGATAACCTGCTTTGGAGCCCAGTGCGGCGTGGGATTCCGGAATAATGGGGAATACAACAATGGAGACTAACGCCACCGCCACCCATGGCCATACACGCAAGGCATAATGAGCCAAATTGAACCACAAGGTAGCAGCTAAAGCATGCTTTTCGTTTTTGGCCGAAGACATGCGCTGGATGATATATCCGCCGCCGTCCGTGCCGTGATGGGACCACCACATTACCGTAATAAAAATTAAAAATTTGGAGAAGGGAGATTCCCAAAATGTGGATGTTGTGATTCCAGCATCAGGAATAGGAGGAATAAATTTCAGTGTGGTATCATGAACCACTCCAGAGGCGGTAAGAGCGGATAACTTTTCCAGCAAAACATCCATTCCGCCAACAGCATTCACCGCAATGATTGCCAGAATAAGGGAACCGGCCATGGCGATGAAAAACTGAACCAGGTCAGTCATCACCACGCCCCAGAATCCAGATAGAAGGGCATAAAGGAGAGCGATACTCACACATATCCACACAGCAGTCCAACGATCGATATCAAGCATAACGGCCGCTACGGAAGCCATGGCGTTGATGACCCAGCCCATAACGATAAAATTATACAGAATTGCAAAATATCCGGCTTTGAATGCCCTTAAAGCAGCAGCCGGTTTTCCGCTATAGCGGATTTCCAACAGTTCGTTATCTGTTAAGACTTCAGCTCGTCGCCAAAGCCGGGAAAAGAGCAATGCTCCTAAGAGTCCAGATAATAAAAGATTCCACCAGAACCAGTTTTGCCAAATACCCGGCCCCCGGACGAATTCCGTGATGGCCAGAGGCGTATCGGCGGCGAATGTTGTTGCCACCATGGATGTGCCAACAATCCACCAGGGAAGTGTACGTCCGGAAAGAAAATATTCTTCCGTACTTTGACCGGCTCTTTTGGAAAAATAAATACCTACACCCAGGGAAAACAGGATGTATACAATAATGATAATCCAATCGATAGTTGCTAAAGCCATGTTAATAGAGTGTTTTTAGTTTTGTGTTCTTAAAATAGTGTGCAAGAATTTCTTCGGTTATATAGCCGTGAAGAGCCATGCCCAATGCTCCAATCTGGCATAAACCCACACCGTGACCCCAGCCGGCGCCGTGGAATTCAATATGTTTATCGTCCATGTTAATCACAAAACATGAACTATATAAAAATGATGGATGCAGTATTTTTCGAATGTCGTACTCACTCTTAATCTCTAGTATTTCAAACTTACCATCAGAAGTTTGATAGTATAAAACTAAGTGATTTATTCTACCCGAGTGACCCCGATTTAAGACATCAATTTTAGTGATATGTGTAACATCCTCCTGAACATTTTTTGAGAAAAATTCGCAGAATTCTTCTTGGGTATAGCGTTCATGCCAACGGAAATATTGTCCTTTCTTATCTACATTACCCAGATATTGATGGAGCTCATTTTCATCCACAAATGCCGGACTGCAAAATGTTTTGGGATTATCGGTAAACAATTTATCCCAACCTATTTTAATGTCTGTTTCAGGTCCGTCATAAACACTGGTTAAGTATGGAGTTATCGGCATGTCCCATACATTTTCAGCGCTTTCAGTTATTCCACCGCAAGATTTCGAATATCGGGCATCACAAATTTCATTTTCGTAGATGAGGACTTGTCCTCTCGAATTATTCACAGCGTGTTTGGATGTCTCTGTCATTTGACCCAATCCCTGATAACGTTGGCAGCAGTCATCACTGCAGGCATCGATACCCAAGTCGGCATGCTTCTTTTCCACTGCGGCCAAAATCCATGAACGGGCTGTGATGGTTTGAGCTTCCAGCAACGACGGAGGACATGCTCCACTCATTTCCGATACAGCCACACAGGCAAGGTACTGTTCTAAAGGAACTTCATTGATGACCAACAAATATCCGTCGCGATTTGTAATCTGCACATCTCCGGGCAAAGTGACATTAATTGTTTTTTCCCAATGAAAACCACGGCCTGCCGGAACGTTATGAACTGTAATCCCATGTCCGTCAAATTCAATATCTTTCTTTATTATTTTTACGTCGCCATCGTTTTTCGAAATCCTCAGTTTAGATGAAATTAGACTGATTTGGATTTTTGAGTCTATTTTATATTGAGATGGATTTGTAAATGAAATTTCGATACTTTTTCGATAATCAACAGGGAGAATGATTCCGATCCGAAGGACCGGCTCTGATTTAGGAAGATTGTTTGAAGGTTTGGTCATTTTATTTAAAAAAATAAAGAATATTTGTGATTATTTGTATCATTCGTGGACTTTATCGTTTTTAGAATAAGTTAGAGTAGCATCAATACCGGCGCCCAGAGCAGGTGCGTCAATGAGTGTTGAAATCTGGATCAAATTTGAATTTAATTGGCTATTTACTAAATATGCAGACTTTGCTTTTGTATCAAGCCGGTCAGACTGTTTAATCAAATTTCCTAATTGATAGATTAGCGGCTCCCATAGAATACCGAAACCTTTGGAAGATTCCAGAAGTGTGCCCAACCGTTGACCAACAATAATTCGATCCAATATAGTACCGAGAAAAGGATGTTCAGATGATGGTATCTCTCTGTTTGGATTGATCATGCCAAATCGTCCTGACCAGCCGGAAAAAATAGTTTCAATTCGTTCGAATAACAATTCTGCCAGATTTAGGCTGACATCCACAAAGGTTTTAAGTGCTGGCTCTTCCTTTTGAATTGCGCGCTCCAGAATGAAATTAGGATAAATGTTATCCGCATTCAAGGTGGTAGTTGAAACGCCGGAATATTGACTGTAAACGGATTGAATTCCGCCGATAGAAGCAAAGCGTTCAAGGGCAACGTGGTCCTGATTTACCATTTCCCAAGATTTTAATAACCAGGATTTTGTTTGATCTAATGGGATGAGACTACCATCAAGTTTCAAAGCGTCTGCCGCGCCGGTCCCACCGCCCAAATAATAGCCATTATGTATAGATTTGAATAATCCCTCTGCTGCGTATTCTTCACCTATACCGCAATAATCCGCATCGCTGCCCAAATGCTGAATGGGAGTTGCTAGTTTGATTCCTTTGGTAGAAAGTGCATTTTCCAAATCATTGCTGAACAGGGGCATTCTAGGACCGTTTGCCATTGCCATAATCCCCCGGCTATCCGCCGTTTTCAGTCCGGGCATACCGATGCCGATTATCATAGTTTTTCCGGTGTTGAGTTCTGAAATAGTTTCAACAAATGCCGCTATGATAGTCTGACCTTGATTTTGTTCCGATTGTGTTGGATTAATTATAGAATCAATTTCCTTAAGTTGAGTTCGGATGTTTACCGGAGTAAAGCCGGGATCGAATGATGGGAAATCGGAATATATTTTATGGGAATGGGCATTGCCCAGATTAAAACCATTAGATGATTGATCAATAACCCAGGCGCTGACTTTTGTTGCGCCGCCGTCAATGCCAATTAATAAGTGATCCATCACCGGAGTTTACTCTTTAAAACGTGTATGCGATTAAAAGATTGAATTATTCTATCTGCAGAAATTTTACCGATCTCAACCAGATGATAAATTGTATCCACTGCTTTAGAAACAATGTCTTTATCATAGACGAGATTATTCCCAAAGCACAGTAAATCGACACCGGCATTGATAATCTTTTCCATGGCTGTTTCAAAGGCATAATTTTTGGAGATAGCACCCATCATAGGATCGTCACAGATTACAATACCGTCAAATCCAAGTTCACTTCGCAACAGGCCGTTTACCGTTTTTGTAGACATAGAGGCCGGGTAATCCGGGTCAATGTCCCGATGAATACAATGGCCAATCATTATCAAATCCACATCAAGCGAATCTAATAGCATTTTATAAGGTAAAAGTTCATCTTCGGTCCATGAATCCGTAATGTCAGCAAAACCTTCGTGTGTATCTGCACTAGCGCTACCCAGCCCAGGAAAATGTTTTAATGTTGTAGCGATCCCACGTTCTTTATGTGCTGAAATAAAAACGGAAGCATGTTCAGCAATTGTTTTTGGATCTGAATGAAAGCATCGTCCCAATTTACGGATATAGGATTTACCAATTGTTTTTACATCCACCACAGGTGCAATATTCAAATTGAATCCAGTATCCTTTAATGTTTTTGCTATAGTCTCTGAAAAATCTTTCGTTTTTTTTATATTATTGACCGAACCAATTTCACTCCAAGATGGGCAAGGAGGAAATCCATATTTTTCTTTTAGTCTATTTACATAACCGCCTTCCTGATCGATGGATATGATCAGTTTATTATCGCCTACATCCTGAAGAGAATTGATCAATTGTCTTGTTTGCTCCGGCGTTTGAATGTTGCACCAGCGCTTATTGGGGTCCGTAACGTCTTCATCATACAAAATAACTCCGCTGATATTGTATTCAATAATATCACGGACGATAGAATGATCTTGCTCGATCTCCAATCCTTTAAAGCCGGCAATGAGCATTTGGCCAATTTGTTGTTTAAGAGATAATGACATTTAGGCAATAAAGTTAAAGATTTAACTCCCCAAGTTCTGTTAATTTTCACGCACCATGAATAAACAATTTTTATCATTATTTATTTTTTTAATATTATTTATTGCCTGCGCCGGCCCCGGACAGTTTTCATTACAGCAGTCCTGGGCGGAAAGGACTTTAAATAAACTCACCCTCAGAGAAAAAATCGCCCAGATGATGGTGTATCACATGAATATGCACTTCCTGAATGAAGAAAGCCCAAAGTGGAAGGAAATCGTATCACTTCTGGAATCGGACGGCATTGGCGGTATTCACATCTGGTTTGGCGATGCCGGCACATCACTGACCCTACTGAATGAAATTCAGCTGCGATCCAAAATTCCTGTGATTGTGGATATGGATATTGAATATGGTCTCCAAAGTAGATTTCCTGCCGGGACAGACCTGCCACCACTCATGGCTATTGCTGCCACGGGGAGTACAAAATATGCTTATGAAGCAGGTAAAATATCCGCTTTGGAAGGAAGAGCTTTAGGGATCCACTGGAATTTTGCACCCGTAACAGATGTGAATAACAATCCAAACAATCCCATTATAAATACACGTTCATTCGGTGAAGACCCGGAGGTTGTGGGGGAATACGCAGTGCAGTTTATGAAAGGTCTGCAAGACCATGGCATGCTAGCCACAGCCAAACATTTCCCCGGCCATGGCGATGCTGATACCGATTCTCACACCAGCCTGACATCTATTCCAAGTGATTCGTCCCGTTTATGGATCTTGGAATTAAAGCCCTTTCAAACTGTTATTGATGCAGGGGTAGATGCGGTCATGGTGGCCCATGTTCATTCTCCCGATTTTCAACCCAATGCTAATTTGCCTGCAACATTGTCAACTTTCTGGGTGACAGATATTTTGCGGAAGAAAATGGGTTTCAAAGGTGTTATTGTTACTGATGCCATGTCCATGGGGGGGGTGAGTAGAAATTATTCCGATTCCTACGCTCTGATTCATGCCATCAATGCCGGGTGTGATTTCATTCTGCAAAATTATAATGTGAAGAAATCAATCGATATTGTTGAAGATGCAGTCAAGAGAGGTATTATTAGTGAAAAACGGATAAATGACGCCGCATTAAAAATGCTAAAAATGAAAGAAAAAGTGGGCTTACATAAGCAACGATATATTTCCATGGAAGTGACCAGAAAAATCTTGGGTAAACAGAAATTTAAAAAGATAGCAGATGAAATTGCTGTTAAATCCATTACATTAGTCAAAAATGACAATTCTTTTCTACCATTGTCCGTCAAAGATAATGAAGAAATGGTTGTAATCGATATTTATGATTATCCCAATGATCATACCGAGTCTATGACGACGAAGGGATTGAAACAAAGCGGTTTGCATATCCGGTCACTTCAGGTGGATGAATCGGATAGTACCATGTATTATGAATCAATTCTGGAAACTATCCCTGAAAACGCACCAATCATTCTGAACACCTTTTCCAGCCCTTCAGCGTGGAAGAACAGGATTTTTCTTCCGGATCACCAGATGGACTTTATCCATTCCCTGAATCAAATATCAAACAGGGTTCTTCTTATTAGTTTTGGAAATCCCTATTTAATTCAGGGCTTGCCCGAAACTCCGGCATATATCTGCGCTTGGAAAGGCAACACGGTGATGCAAAATGCCTTGGTGAATGTGCTCATGGGAAAGAACGATTATACCGGTACACTCCCCATCAGCATCCCTAAAATTGCGAACCGGGGATTCGGTATTCAACTAGAGCAGGAGCCCGTGAAAATTGAAATATCATCTTCAACTCCCGGAAAGGTGGTTCAGCATGTGATGCCCTATGAAATAGAAGCTGATTTAAACGAAGTAAAAAAAATGCTGGCTGAAGCAGTCGTAGATTCAGCTTGGCCTGGAGCTGTATTAATCGCCGGTAAAGATGGAAATATTTTTTTACACGAAGCGGTTGGTTTCCACACATACAAAAAAAAACGAGCCACTCGCAAATCGGATATTTTTGATCTGGCATCCATTACAAAAGTGATTGCTACCACATCAGTCGTGATGAAATTGGTGGAAGCCGGGCAACTGAATTTGGATGAAAAAGTGGTGACGTATCTTCCCGCGTTTAAAGGGAAACAGCCGGAATATTTTCAGCAGAAGAGTGAAATTACCATTAAACATTTGCTCACCCATACAGCAGGGCTTCCGCCGTTTAAGCAATATTTTCTCATGGAGGGCGATTTAGAAGTACGTCTGGACAGTGTCTTTAATACGGAGCCAATAATTGGCATTGAAGAAGAAACAAAATATTCTGACGTTGGATTAATAATATTGGGAAACGTTTTGGAAAAAGTGAGCGGTTTTCCTTTGGATGAATTGGTCGACTCCCTTGTGTTCAAGCCGTTGGGAATGAATACAACATTTTATAATCCGCCGCCTGAAAAATTCCACAGAATTGTGCCTACAGAAATTGCCAATGGATACAGAACAGGAATGATCCACGGTGAAGTCCATGATGAAAATGCCCATAGTTTAGGCGGCGTTGCTGGTCATGCCGGCTTATTTTCAACCGCAGAAGATTTAGCTGTATTTGCCCAGATGATGCTCAACGGCGGACTCTATGGTTGGAAGAGAATCTTTAAAGAAGAAACTGTCAAATTGTTCACATCCAGAGCCAATGTGGTTGAAGGCAGTTCGCGTTGTCTTGGCTGGGATAGTCCTGATGGAAAAGCGTCCGGTGGCGTGTACTTAAGTGACAGCAGTTTTGGGCATACGGGTTACACGGGGACATCATTGTGGATCGATCCGGAAAATCAAATGTTCGTCATTCTATTGACCAATGCTGTCCATCCAAACCGGTCGTGGAAAGATCCGAAATATTACGACTGGCGACAAAGGATTCATTCAGCAGTTTATGAAGCAGTGGGGATTAATGAAAAAAATCCAAAACTAAAATGGAGAAGAGAATGGAAATAAAAAGGAAGAAGGAAGAAGGAAGAAATAAGGAAAGAGGCGAGAAACAGAAGTTCTTTTTACTTATTCCTTTTTACTTATTCCTTCTTACTGGATGTTTACGCTCCGATGACTGGATAAATTCACTGCCAAAGCCCTGGACCTTAAGTGAAGAGCAAGTTTCCATAATCCTGCCTCAGTTTTATGAATATTATCCTGATTTTCATGACCGCTTGAGAGCGTTTGCTCTTTGGCAGGTGGGAAAGCCCTATGAAATATTTAAACTGGGCGAAGAAGTGGAACCGGATCCGGATCCAATCATCAGGCTGGATGTGTCCGATTGTACTGTCCATGTGCTTACCAGCCTTGCCTTTTCCCAAAGTAAATCCTGGGAGGAAGCACGTAAAAACATGATTGCGATCCACTACAAAAATGGTCAGCCGTCTTATAAATCCCGGTGGCATTATACGTCAGACCGCATTCAGGAAAACCCATATACGATCAATATTACGGAAGAATTGTTGAATAAAGACTTGCTGAAAAAAATGGATATAACACTGAATCGTAAAGAAAATGGTAATGAATTCCTGGACTTGGATTGGGAAAAGGAAACAACCATATATTTTATTCCAAACGAGCAAATAAATAAAAAATTGTTATCTAACCTCCCTGATGTTTGCGGTATGGCATTTGTAAAAAAAGCATATTTTAAAACAGGAATTGTGATTGCCCATGAAGGGATAATCATTGATCAGAAAAATCTTATCCATGCTTCTTCGGAATATGGTGAAACGGTCAATATAGATTTTTCGGAATATTATTTCCGGGATGACGGCCCGTTATTTGATGGGTTAATGATTTTTTCATTTCATCAATTGGAGAAAGAGTGATACTAAGTTCAAACGTAGAAAAAATGTTTTTAGACCAATTAGGATTTGATAATCAAACAACTAAAATACCCTATATTATTGTAGACAATTTCCCCCGGCTGGGGTTATTAACATCTTTAAGATTTTTAGAATGGGTCAGTGAGAATCTAGAGGGAGTAATCAGTTTACCCACGGGTAAAACACCGGAATATTTTATCAAATGGACAAAGTATTTATTGGAAAATTGGTCAGATAAAAACTTGGATAAACTGCGTCGAAAAAATGGACTTGATTTGAGTCAAAAACCTAACCTGTCCGGGTTGCAGTTTGTCCAAATTGATGAGTTTTATCCCATTGATCCCAACCAGCATAACAGTTTTTATAATTATGTTCAGCATTTCTATATTAATGGATTTGGTCTAGATTCTCGCCGCGGAATGTTTATAAACTGTGATGAAATTCCTAGTGTCAAGAAAAAATCTCTAGCTGAAATTTTCCCTGATCAAAAAGTTGATTTATCTCTCCGCTATCGGGAAACAACTTCATTCCTTGAAGAAGATCAGCAGAAAACCATTTTTATGGTGGACCAATGGTGTACGGAATACGAGACTGTAATTCGTGAAAAGGGCGGAATTGGTTTTTTCCTGGGTGGGATTGGCCCGGATGGTCATATTGCTTTTAATGTCCGGGGATCAGATCATAATTCGACGACGCGGCTCATGGAAACAAATTTTGAAACCCAGGCCGCCGCTGCAACGGATCTGGGCGGAATTGAAGTCTCCAGGAATCGTCTTGTCATTACCATTGGTCTGGCTACGATTACAGCCAAAGAAGATTGTACAACCATTATTGTTGCCGCCGGAGAAGCGAAGGCAGCAATTGTTCAAGAATCCTTAGAAAAAATGGAGAATAT
>JADFRD010000124.1 GCA_022561485.1 Fidelibacterota bacterium
CGGAGATGAGCAATTTGAACGGGAGAAAAAATATGTGAAAGTTCAACTGACAGAACTGATTGAGCTTTGTGAGAAAATAACCGGAAAGAAATTTGATATTGATCGACTCAGAGAAATCTTGGGACATGTGAATACCATGAGCCTTGGTTGGAAACGGGTATTGGAATTGAATCAGAGCAGACCCTCTCTATTTAATGCCCTGACTGACGGAACCGTTTACTTAGGTATGTCCAATGTTTACAGAGGTACACCTGAAGGCGCCCAGTTCTTCGATAATTTAGTAGAAGAAATGGAGTATATGTCTGCAAATGGAATCGGGACGCTTACAGATGAGAAATATCGTTTGAGTTTTATCGGAGTCCCCTGTTATCCTATCTTTCGACGATTCAATGAAATGTTTTCTGAATGGGGAGGAACCTTTGTGATGTCCACTTACCTATGGTTCGCAGCCGGCGGAGCCAATTTGGGTTTTCAATATGATTTGGATAATCCCCTAGACTCCTTGGCCGAAGGTGTGCTCATTAGTGTTCGTGATGCCATGGATTCCATGTTTCACCCTGAACTCACAGTCCTGGAGCAAGCAAATGAATTTAATATTGATGGCGTGGTGTACCATCCCATCAAAAGCTGCAGAACGACCTCAGCCGGCATGGCAGATAATCGCCGTGCATTAATGGAAAACAGCGATTTACCAAGTCTATTTATAGAATCAGATATGATGGACTCAAGGGTTGTTTCAGAAGCACAAATGAAAAATCGTATTGACGCCTTTTTTGAGGGATTGGCATCCCGAAGGGCAAGAGCCGAAGTCGCAGGAGCATAAAATGGCATTAGCAGCAGGAGTGGACGTGGGTTCCACACAAACAAAATCTGTCATTATTAATGAAGATCTAAAAATAGTTGGCAGATCCTTGATTGATACAGGCGCCAATGTAGTAAAAGCAGCCGAAAGGGCATATCTTGAATCGCTGATGGATAGCAACCGCCGGGAAGAGGAAGTTGCCTATGTCATCGGCACGGGTTACGGCCGTTATAAAGTAACATTTGGTGATACTCAGGTGACAGAAATCAGTTGTCATGGCCGGGGGGCTGTACACATGTATCCAAACACACGAACTGTCTTGGATATGGGAGGGCAGGATACGAAAGCCATCCGCGTAAGCGAAACGGGGGAAATAATTGATTTTTGTATGAATGATAAATGCGCCGCCGGTACAGGACGCTTTCTGGGGGCAGCTTCAATAGCTTTAGATATTCCTTTGGATGAATTAGGCGCCACAGCCTTGCGCTCTGAAAAACCGGTCAAGATCAGTACTACATGCACTGTTTTTGCAGAATCGGAAGTGCTATCTTGGTTGGGTAAGGGTAAGAAAATCGAAGACATTCTCTTAGGGGTGCACCAATCTATTTCCTCCCGTTCAATTGCCCTATTGAGGCGGGTAGGACTTAACCAGGAAATTACCTTTACCGGCGGAGTGGCCAAGAATATTGGCATGGTTAAGGTTCTTAACGATAATGTGGGGACGAAAATGAATGTGAGTGATGAATCTCATTATATGGGAGCATTGGGAGCTGCTTTATTTGCTATGGATCATATATTAGAAAGCCGATTACCGGCGGGAGGAAAAGCATGAGTTATGTTATCGGTGTGGACGTCGGATCTACGTATACAAAAGCAGTTATCCTTTCGCTGGAAAAAGAAGTGGTTGGGAAAGCAATGGTGAAAACCCGTTTTAAGCTGGATAAGGCTTCCGAAAAAGTATACGATCAAATTCTGAAGGAGTCTGGTATATCCAGACATGAAATCGGGTATGCCATATCAACTGGATATGGGCGGCATATGGTCCCCTATCGAGACATTACCGTCACCGATTTAACGGCGACCGCCAGGGGTTCAAATTATTTCTTCCCCAAAACGCGAACGGTATTGGATATTGGCGGACAGACCATGAAAGCCAGCCGCCTGGATGACAAAGTGAAAGTGAAGTCCTTTCGTCTTAACGATAAATGCGCAGCCGGAACGGGAGCCTTCCTGGAAAAAACAGCCCGTTATATGGGCTATGACACAGAAGAAATCGGTCCATTAGTTCAAACATCAAAGGAAGAAGTCCCTATTTCCGGGGTGTGTGCTGTTTTTGCTGAATCGGAAGTAATCAACCAGTTATCCTTAGGTTCAGCGCCAGCTGATATTATGCATGGTGCCATGTCTTCATTGGTAAAACGTGCAATTCAGTTATTAAAACGCGTTAAGATGGAATCACAGATTACACTCACCGGCGGAATCATGCGTTTTAAGACAATGGTGGATGTACTGATAGAAAATGTAGACGAAAAAATCAATGTCCCGGAAGGAGATATGGTTCAGTTTACCACAGCGCTCGGTGCGGCAACACTTGCTCTTCAACGTTTAGAAAAAGTGGGTGCATCTGCATGAGTGAACTCTGCGGTATAGCAGTTTCTCCCCGGGATGAACAGTTAATTATAAAGGGATGGGTAAAACAATTTACCTGTGGAGATCCCCGGTTATCTGAATCTTGTGAATTATTTGAATCCATGGGCAGAGATATCCATTTAGAAGAAATGGCAAAAGAAGATCAACCTATGGGAGCTGAATGCGATTCCTGTTTTATTGCTTGTGGTGATGAAATGAAAACGATTTGGACTCGTCCAAAAAAATAATGTCATGACGGAAAACAATTATTACACCAGTTCGATCCCGCTGCCGGATTATGCTATCAACTTGGCTGTTTTACTCCAATCAAATGCTGAAAAATTTTCTGAAAATCCAATTTATCAGGAAGTAAAAAGTGGAATGTATGAATCCATAAACTGGAAACAGTTTCATCTTCATATACAATCCATACAATCCTGGTTATTATTTAACGGATTTAAACCGGGCGATCGTCTGGCATTCTTGTCACAAAATTGCCAGGAAATGCTTGAACTTGAATTAGCTGTCATGGCTATGGGGGCAATTTCAGTCCCTATTTTTGCAGGGTACCCGCGGGATCAAGCTAATCGATTGCTGCATTTTTGTAATCCTACATTTGCAGTAGTAGCTAATCAAGACCAATTTGATAAAATAAAGTCACCGGAACTCATAAAAAAGATTATTCATTTTTCACCCGTTAAAAAGAATAGCCATTCTAACTTGGTTCCATTTGAAGACCTGATTTCTCATCCAATTGACACCACCGATTTGGTTGGGTTATATGTTCCTGCGGATACAATTTCATTAATGATGTACACGTCCGGAACAATGGGAAAACCTAAATGTGTACAGTTGACTCATAAAAATATTCTTTCTCAGCAGGCGGCCATGAAAGCCCTATGGGACCTGAATCATCATGACCGGTTTTTATCTTATTTACCGTGGCATCACAGCTTTGGCGGAATCTTCGAAAAGTTTGCGGCGATTGTAAACGGTGCGACCCTATCCCTTGAGCATGGATATGGCAAGAATATTGATGTACTTTTGGATAACTGGGAGAAAGTAAAGCCGACTGTTTTTTTCAGCGTTCCCCGTATTTATCAGGAAATTGCAACACGGGTTATGCAAGATAGAAATGTAGAAAAAATGATTTTTCATAATGAGTTGCGATTTATTTTTACAGCTGCGGCGCCATTACCGAAAAATATCGCAGACCTTTTTGATGATCATGGAATTCCTGTTGTTGAGGGCTGGGGTTTAACAGAAACATCCCCCTGCTGTACCATTACCGATCCGGCAATTCCAAGAGAACAGGGCGTTGTGGGCATACCCATTCCGGGAGTGTCAATAAAAATTGAAACCGATGGGGAAATTCTGGTAAAAGGTCCTAACGTCATGACCGGTTATTATCACAACCCCGAAGCGACCGTAGACGTAATGGAAGAGGATGGCTGGTTCCGGACTGGCGATATTGGGGAATATACTGATACCGGCTTGAAACTCATTTCGAGGAAAGATAGAATTTTTAAGCTGTCTAATGCTGAAAAAGTGGTCCCCACAGAAATTGAAAATCTTATTGCAAAAGATTGCGCTTATCTTGCCCATGCAATTATGGTTGGCAATGGCCGGGATTATCCTGTGATGCTTCTTTTCCCAAATAAAAATTTATTTTCCCAACAACTTGACGAATCTCTTCGGTCAAAAGAGTGTAAATGTCCTTCAGGGATGAATGATTATTTTCGTTGTCTGAGTAATTGTTTACAGAAATGGAATCAATCCATAGACACAAAATACTCCCGGTATAAAAAAGCGATGTTGATCGACTATGAACTCAGCATTGAAAACGAAGAGCTAACGCCCTCCATGAAACTATCTCCGAATGTAGTTGGGAAAGTCTTTAAAGCACATATTGAATCTCTTTATGAGCCGGGAGAAATGAAATCTGAGAAGGTTTATGTCATTAATATGGATGAATCGTAATTATTTAATGAGTAATTATTTAATAACAGATTTTAGAACAGCAATTTTTTACGCATTAAATATTTACGTTTTATTTTTTATACATATGAGGTGGATTCATGCGAATAATGATATCAGGAGAATTAAATCATGGCACAACTGAAAGCACAGCTGATACTTAAAGGAATATTAAAAGACTATTTTACAGGTATGAAATCGCCTATTGCTTGGTGTACCAGCGCCGGCCCGGCAGAAATACTACGTGCGTTGGGATTTGAAGTCTATTTCCCGGAAAATCATGGTGCTTTATTGGGGGCCTCCCGAGCTGCTGAAAAATATATTCCCAGGGCCCATCAAGAAGGATATGACAGTGAAATATGTTCATATCTAACAGCGGATATTGGGGCGTGGCTGATGAAGGAAACTCCCCTGACAAAAATTTATGGATTGGAATCGATCCCCAAACCCGATCTAATTGTGTTTAATACAAATCAATGCAGA
>JADFRD010000044.1 GCA_022561485.1 Fidelibacterota bacterium
AGCATCCGTTACACCGGCAACATCCCATCCAGAACCAGGATCATCCGAAGTGTCTTGGGCGATATCATAAAAACCAAATAGATCAATAAGGGTTGTGTCCGATCCGTCTATTTTGAAAAGTCCGCGTACATCATCGCCATTGAATGAAGCAATAAATGATGTTCCAGAGGCGTAAGGATCTTCAATTATTGTGTCTGCCACTGCTAATATCTCCGAACTAGCTTTATCATTGGCAATAACATAAACATCTCCGTTGCTTAGCATTGTCCCAACTGGAAACCGTAAAGTGTCATTAAATGGGTTACCATTATAGTTACCCAACACAAGATAATTCGCTAAATCAACTGCAGCTCCGGTTCCATTATAGATTTCCAGTGCTTTATTATAACTTCCTCCTTCTATGTATTCAGAGAAGAATAAATCAGTGGTTGGAGTTGCTAGTAATTCGGTTCCACCGATACCTTTGAGCATCCCGGCTTGAAGGGCATCTTTCGTTGCTAGTATGGTGGCTTCTTCCTGGGACAACCCTTCAGCCATATAGGCGGCTACACCGGCACCAATCCAGGTAGTGAGAGAGTCAGCCAAAGCGGTCGTTACGGCGGCGGAAAAGGCAGCCGGTGCACCAAATTTCCTCAATGTGGAATCGGCTGCAAATATAAAGGCTGCTTTCAAATCGCTGTATGCACCATAATGGAATTCAAACAAACCTTCAAATAAACCGACAGCTGAGAGAAAATTGTAGGTCATGTAATGGCCTGTAAATTGAAAGGGAGAATCATCGGCGCCCGGTTGTTCCCAAAATGGAATACCGTCAGGACCCTTTGGATCAAAATAATATCCCCAATCAGTATCCAAAACGCCATCCGGTTCACCATCACCATCTAAATCGATACCTTCACCACCCAAAATCGGACGACTTCCAACATTAACGGGTATGCCAATGGAGGCAAGATATGCAACCGTTACCGTGTCTCCCGGAGCCATGGTTACACCTAAATGACGATTCAGTTTGCCAAGGTCATCAATCCCAGCGTCAGAATCCTGTCCATCAGTCGCACTCCAAGTAAGATCTATTTTATCAAAACCGGTTTCCGCATCGTTAAAATATCCAGTCAGAATGCCCCAGTTGTCACTTGCGGTTGGATTTTCCCAATCGGCCGGCGCATCAAACCAGTCAAATACTTCTGATTCAGAAATACCAAAACCCCAAGTAAATGTACCGGCATTTTGGTTATAAGAATTGGAGTTGGTTGTGTAAGTAATTAGTGCATTATCAACAGATGGAGCTATCACAGCAAATGTTGAGCAATCTACTGTTTTAGTGGTGGGATAAGTTGGAGACGTTCCTTCGACTCCGGGAATCAACATTTGTCCTTGTTCTTGATTTAAACCCACATTCAAATCAATTCCCACTGCTGCAAGTCCTGCCGGTGTCAACAAAAAATCCGGAGTTTCAACAACAACAATGGTATCTCCAGGCGCCCAGACCTTTAATGTTGCAGAAAATAATGAGTTGCTAACACTGGGCCAATGAGCGTCAAGTGTATATTGGGCAATAGAGTCTTCAAGACTATCTGTTGCTCTTGCAACGTTTGTATATATGACCTTAACGCCAGTGAGTTGATAAGCACCTGTGAATGATTGAGCTTGTACTACTACTGATAACGTAAGTAAAAGTACAATTCCTATTAGCATTTGTTTTTTCATGTATTACTCCTGCTTGTTAGCTATTAATGAATGAAAACTTCCCACGAAAGGCAAAGAATACTCATTGCCAGTGGTAAAGTATACCACGAAACCGGGAATTTTTTCAATTATTTTTTTAAAGAATATTTTTTATTTTTTATGCTGATATTGCTGTATCCAGCGCCATATCGCCCATAATAAAATGAGCGACCCAACAATGAATAGAACGTTTGCTAAAATAATTGTGGATATGTGAGTCATGTTTTTTCAATGAAGAAATATACGATTGATCTTAACTTTGAACAAGACCTAGGTTTATTTAAAGAAACAAATCGACTGTCTATGACAATGATTCTATTATTAATTCTGAATGAAGGTACAAAACTAAAATGAAAATTTGCGTATTGGTAAAACAAATTCCCGGCAGTGAAGCAACGTTTAATGTTACACCAGATGGTCGTTGGATACAGGAAAGTGGTTTACCATTTGAAATGAATGAAAGTGATATCTATGCTTTGGAGGAAGCATTACAAATTCGAGAGAAAATGGGTGAGGGTGAAGTGTTTGTGGTCACCTTGGGACCTGATCGATGTCAGAAAACAATCCGAGAAGCTCTGGCCAAAGGTGCAGACAGAGCCATACATATAAAAGAGGAAGCCCCTTTTTGTACAGATCCATTAACCATTGCTTCTGTTTTTACCCAAGTCATTAGAGAAGAAAATCCTGAACTTGTTTTATCGGGATTACAATCTGACGATTTGGGCTTTGGTCAGACAGGTGTGCTTATCGGTGAAATGCTGGGGATGACCACAGCAACACTTGTCGTCGCCACAGAAATTCAGGATGAAGATATACGGGTCAAAAGGGAACTGGAAGCCGGATGGTTTCAGTGGCAGACGATGAAACTGCCTGCAAGCTTGGCAATCCAGTCCGGTTTGAATACACCGCGATATCCTTCATTAAGGGGTATTATGACTGCTAGGAAAAAAGAGATTAAAGACGTTTCATTCAACGATTTGAGAAATGTTGATTTCCTTCAATCATTTAAGAAATTATCAATCCAGCATGCGGAAAAACATACTGAAATGATTGAAGGTTCTGTGGATGAAATCGTGAGTAAACTGGTGAATGTATTCAAAAACGAAATTCGGATTAATTAGGGGAACATGATGGATATTTTAGTAGTCTTAGAAAATAAAAGCGGCAGCATTCATCGCATGAGTCTGGAAGCCATTTCCGGCGCACAGCAAATCGGAGAGGAATGCGGATTAAGCGTTGGCATATTGGCATTGGGAGAAAATGCATCCGCTCTGGCTGCAGACGCTTCTCAATATTCAGTTGAAGAAGTCCTGTATTTGGAAAACGAAAACCTGAATTCATACACTGCAGATGGTTATTCCGCTGCCGTTGCACAGGTAATTTCAGCAGAAAATCCCCACTATGTCTTTTTTGGACATACGTATCAAATCCGGGATTATGTACCCAGAATAAGTGCAAAACTGAAACGGCCATTCCTGAATGATGTTGTTTCCTATACTGTCGATGGAGGCAAACCAACATTTTATAAGCAGTCCTTCAACTCAAAACTGGTTTCAGAATTACAAACCAGTGGTGATGGACCTGTCTTAGTGAGTTTTCAATCGGCTGCTTATTCTTCAGAGAACATTCAAAACGGCTCAGCATCCACTCGATCAGTCAATGTTGATTTGGATGCTTCAGTAATAAAAACAACCCCGGAAGAACCATTCCAGAAAGAAGCGGGCGGCGTGGATTTATCCAAAGCTGATTTGATTGTTTCCATTGGCCGTGGAATTGGAAAAGAGGAAAATATTCCACTTGTTCAAGAATTAGCGAAAGTGATAGGTGCGGAACTGGCTTCATCCAGGCCGGTTGTGGACTCCGGCTGGCTGCCGTCTCATCACCAGGTGGGCAGTTCCGGGCAAACGGTGGCCCCTAAATTGTATCTGGCCTTGGGCATTTCCGGAGCCATTCAACATGTGGTTGGCATGAAAGGGTCTAAAAATATTGTTGTTATCAACAAGGACCCCGACGCGCCGCTGTTTGAAATAGCCGATTATGGTGTCGTAGGGGACATTCTGGAAATCATTCCAAAACTGACAGAAGCATTGAATGGATGAATGGTTGATTGGATGATTGGATTGGTGAACGGATGCAAAGATAAATGGCTGAATGAAACGCTGCTACTGCTCCTGCTACTTTTACTACCACTCACCAGCTACCCCGCCAAAGGCGGGCAGGCACTCACCAACTACCACTCACTATTCCACCAGTTAACATTAACCATTAAATAATACATGCTTTATCCTTTGGAACGAATTATTTTCGTCTTGGTTGTTCTTGTTTCCCTGGGTTTATCTTGGGTGACGTTCAGCAAAATGTTCAAGGTCATTGGTCGGGGGGCCGATCCTATCGACTGGAAAAAGGCATTTTTAAATTTGCCGAAAGGTCTTGGTGTATTTCTCAGCCAACGAACCTTGTTTAAAACGCGTCCGATAGTAGGCGGAATCCATGCTGTCGTGGCTTGGGGTTTTACGCTGTATATGGCCGTGAATGTGGTGGATGTTCTTTATGGAATGATTCCCGGATTTCATTTTCTTCCCAATCACATCATGGGTGATATCTATCGGTTTTTTGTAGACATTTTTAGTATTCTGGTTTTGATCGGTGTAAAATATTTTATGTTCAGACGATTCATTGCTAAAGATCAAAATCTTGTCGTTAAGGAACCGGTTTTATTAAGCGAGTCAGCCAGAAATGGAATGCGACGTGATTCATTTATCGTTGGTATGTTTATACTGTGTCATGTTGGATTCCGATTCATAGGTGCTTCGTTTGAAGTGGCTATTCAAGGCCACGATTGGAGCCAACCGGCAGCCACACTGCTTTCATTCCTTTGGACCGAATTAACCATGACACAGGCATCGTTGGCTGTAGGAGAACATGTAAGTTGGTGGCTTGCTTTGGGACTGATACTGGCATTCCTGCCTTATTTTCCATATTCAAAACATGCCCACTTATTTATGGGACCCCTCAATTATATGGTAGCTAAAGAACGCAGATCGCCTGCCACGTTGGAGATCATGGATCTTGAAGATGAAAATGCGGAACAGTTTGGCGCATCAAAGTTGGAACACCTTCCGCAGAAAGAGCTTTTGGATGGCTATGCTTGCATTATGTGTAATCGCTGCCAGGATTTATGTCCGGCGTATATTACCGGGAAAGAATTGTCTCCATCCGCCCTCGAAATCAATAAGCGGTATTACTTTAATGAACATTTGACATCCTTTGCCAATGGAGAAGAATCGACAGATCCTCTTTATAAATGGATGCTTACAGAAGAGGCGATTTGGTCCTGCACCACATGCGGTTATTGTGTTGAAGTTTGTCCGGTAGGTAACGAACCCATGGTGGATATTTTGCGCATTCGTCAGGATCTGGTGCTGATGGAAAGCAATTTCCCGCAGGAGGCCATGGATGTGTTCAATAAAATAGAAACGTATGGAAACCCATGGGGCATGTCACCTCAGGATCGTGAAAAATGGACGGAAGGGTTGGATGTGCCAATCATGCGAGAAAAAGGGTCTGCTGAATATCTGTATTGGGCTGGGTGTGCCGGGGCTTATGACGACAGAGGTAAAGCAATATCCAAATCAGTCGTAAAAATTCTAAACGAGGCAAATGTGGATTATGCAGTACTTGGAAACGAAGAAACATGCACAGGCGACTCTGCCAGGCGAATTGGAAATGAATATTTATTTCAGATGCAAGCCACACAGAATATTGAAAATTTTGAAAAGTATGGTGTTAAAAAAATCATTACTCAATGCCCCCACTGCCTCACCACCTTGAAAAATGATTATGGTGAAATGGGCGCCGAATTAGACGTCATCCACCATTCACAGTTTATCGGTCAACTTCTCGCGGATGGAAAGATTAAACCGGAGAAAAATCTTACCGAAAAAGTCACATTCCACGATGCCTGTTACCTTGGTCGCCATCTGGGAGAATACGATGCGCCAAGGGAAGTATTGCAATCTGTGATGGTAGATGGAAATGACATTATAGAAATGGATCGAACAAAAGAACAAAGTTTTTGCTGCGGCGCAGGCGGCGGGAATATGTGGTATGAAATCAAAACCGGTAAACGTATGAACATTGAGCGTTTTGAAGAAGCCATTGAAACGGGTGCAAAAACGGTAGTTACTTCCTGCAACTTTTGTATGATTATGATGGAAGACAGCAGAAAAGTAACCGGCCAGGATGAAACAATGGAAGTGGTTGACATTGCTGAATTGGTTGCCGCACGCATTTAGTCAATTCAGCCGGCATGGTTAACAATAATCATTTTTATTTACCGTTCGAAAAGGACGGTTCCTTCGACTACTCTTCAAAATCAATAGACCATTTAACTGAATACGAAAAATACCAACTATCCTTTCATCCGGAACGACCAAAATATTTGGACTATCTCGAATGTTTTGAACATGTGGAAGAATGTTTGGATAGGGATGAATTTGGCGCCTGTATGATTCCTACCCATCGGGCGGAGTTTAATGGGATTAAACTCATGCTCATCGGTCAGCAAAGCGGGCCATCATCAAATTATAAAAAAATACGGGAGGCAATGATTCATCCGAAAACATTGGAAAAATGGAATCATGGAATGCCTACCCCATCTTCTTATGCAAGAGCCGTCGAAGCCATTAAGCTGGCGGATAAAGAGCAAAGAATCGTTATTACATTTTTGGACACACCCGGCGCCGATCCCACAGAAGCGGCGGAAGAGGGGGGCATCGCTTGGCGCATCGGCAATACCATCCAGTTATTAACAGAAGCCAAACGCCCTACACTGTCTATTATTATAAACCGGGGCTGCAGCGGCGGTGCCATTGCCTTAACGGGATGCGATGTTGTACTTGCACTGGAAAATTCAACATATTTGGTTATTTCACCGGAAGCAGCTTCATCTATTTTATTTCATACGCGCAAGGAAGCCAACCGCGCCGCCGAAGCTATGTGGATTACATCAAAAGAAGGATTTGAAGTCGGTATTGTAGATGAACTGATTCCGGAAACTCCAGGCCCGGCTCACAAATATCCCAATGAAATAAAAAGCGAAGTAAAGAAAGCACTGAAAAAATGGTTGCCCGAATTAGATCAAATTCCTGATAATGAGGTATTCACAAAGCGAATAAATCGGTGGAGAAAAATGGGTCATTGGAGCGAAGTAACCGCAGATGAAGCCAAATCTATTCAATCAGTCAAAACGAATATTCCTAATAAACCACCCGGTGGTTTTATCAAACGACATGGGAATTGTACCACCATGAATGGAAAACGAGTCTATGATCCCCAGAACTACAGCCAGCTGGAAGATAATGACTTCGTCTGTCCCACTTGCCTGCGCCACTATACCCGGTTGACTGCGTGGGATTACATTCATTATGCGTTGGATAAAGACTCATTTATAGAGCATAATGGAACGAAACGGATTGGTGATAAAGATATTTTATTTTTCCCTGACTACGAGGAAAAACTGAAGGTAACCCGGTTAAAGACAGGTCTATTGTCGGCCATGATCACGGGTGATGGGAAAATCGAGGGACAGCCTGTTGTGTACGTAGGGACTGATTTTGGTTTTTTAGGTGGGTCATTTTGCATGTCATCTGCGGAAAAAATCTGGCGGGCTGCCGAAATCGCTATAAATAAACACGTACCTATGGTTCTACAAGCCTGCGGCGGTGGCGCCCGCATGCATGAAGGTTGTTCATCCATGGTGGGCATCCCCAAAACGCACGTAGCGTTGACTCGAGTTGAACGGGAGGGGCTAAGGGTAATTACATTAATTACAGACCCAACCCTTGGCGGTGTAGCTATTGGCTATGGCTCAAGAGGAATTCGATTGTTTGAGGAGTATGCCGGGCATATCGGTTTTTCCGGTAAGCGGGTTATTGAACAATATACCGGTCATAAAACGAGCAGGGATTTTCAAACAACTGAATGGTTAAAAGAACACGGCCATGTGGAAAAAACATTTAAATTAAAAACACTGCGGAATACGTTAGCCGATTTGATTGATAGATAAGAAAATGGTGTAACCTTTCAAAGGTTATAACCTTTGAAAGGTTGAAGTGTAAAAGGGTTAATAATTTACCTGCCAACCAGGTACGGCTAACCAGTTACCAATTATCCCGCCAGAGGGCATGCCTTTAAGGTGGGCAGGCAAACCTTTGGAAGGTTTATTTATTCAGTCCAGATGAATTAATTCAATCCCGGCTTCTTTGGCATGCTTTAGGATGGGCTCATTCCGAGCATGAGAGCTATGCATTTATTTTTCTGTTCTTTTGCTGTTAATTGGAAGAAGGGAATGATATTAAAAACTTTGCAAGTATTAAAGGTCTTTATGGAACCTTTAGAGACGCCTTCGGAGAAAACAGATGGTTGAAAATGGTAAGTAATATAGTTATATTAGGTTATGTATATTCTGCGGCAAGCGCGGAGATTTAAGAAAGATTTTAAAAAGCTTGAAAAACGGACACAGGTCCGCATTTTGGAAAAACTGTCACTCTTGGCAGCTGGTCGTTGGAAACAACTGGATTTACAGAAACTAAAAGGATCCCGAGATTCCTACAGGTTAAAAAGCGGAGACTACAGAATTTTGTTCGAGAAAATGAAAACTGAACTGGTTATTATTTTGGTATCAGTCAGGCACAGAAAGGAGAGTTATCGATGACTATTCAGGTGATTAAGAAAAATGAAAAAACTGATTATGTTATAATTCCCTATGATGAATTTTTAGCATTTGCGGATGAAGATTTAATTGATGCCACCTACATTCAGGAGATTCTCCAGGATCCTGTGGAAGGAGAAATGACTAATTTTGATTTTGCTGACTATGTAGATAATCCTATACAACTGGCTCGCCTCAGGACAGGTCTTACACAAAAGGAATTGGCTGATAAAATGGAAGTGACCCAAGCCTATATTTCCAAGCTGGAACGGTCCAAGCGGGTATCGCCTAAGGCGCTGAAAAAAGTGACTGACACGCTAACCTAACTTTTCTTGGTTTATCTTATCATATAATTTGGAAAGAATTAGGTGTTGTTTATTGATCTTTCGTAAAGGTCTCTGATATCTAGTTCACTCCTTCACTCACCAATTAACCCAGGTGAACTAATTCAATCCCGGCTTCCTTGGCGTGTTTCAGGATGCGCTCATCGCGGTAGAATTCATCGTAGTAAATGGTTTTTATTCCGGAGTTGGCAATAAGCTTGAAGCAAGTATAACAGGGTGAAGCGGTGACAAATATTTCTGCCTCATCTACTCGAACACCATTTTTGGCTGCTTGAGCGATTGCATTGGCTTCGGCGTGGGTAGTACGGATACAATGGCCGTCTATCATTTCATGACCCACTTCATCGCAATGGGGAAGACCGCGAATGGAACCGTTATAACCGGTGGAAAGAATCGTTTTGTCTCTTGCAACGACTGCGCCAATATGCTTGCGGTCACAGGTGGAACGGGTGGCCACTTCCCTGGCAATGTTCATGAAATATTTTTCCCAGCTAATGCGGTCATTTGACATATTATGAGTTCTTTCTAACAAAAACTTTCACAGCTGACCGCAGTTCACCAAAATAAATTCGATCGACATATTGAGCCAATTGTGCGGTTAAAATCAAATACGCCCATGTAGGAACCGGCACGGATGAACACCCTCTCACCAAGACACGATCTCCTTTATATTGACCCCAGTCCATACCATCCACTTGTTTGCGAAAAGACTCCTCACGTAAAATCCCATCATCGAGAAAATCATCCATCTGAATCGTTGTCATTTATCAAAATCTCTGCGGACTCTGCGGCTGTCAGTTTTTTACTTTGTCCAAAGACATATACACCGGTTTTTTCTCTCCCATGAAATAATGATAATTCAAAATCGTATACCCTTCGTTATTTCTTGTTGGGCAGTTGGAACAGCTTTTGGAACCATCTTCCCGGTGACGCAAAAGTTCCAGCAGTTTTTGATCCGTTTCCGGGGATCCGGCGACCAAATCTTCATCCGTTTCTACATACCAGCGCATGGTGATCAAATATTTAAATTGTTTTTTGTCAGTATTATTTTCACTCATGTTGACCTCTTGCTTCCTTGAAATTTAATAACAATTTTGCCGCAAAGATATAAAGAGGATTCCCAAAATAGTTCTCTGCACCTTTGCGGCTCTGCGGCTTTTATTAGTGACTTCCGCCCATAAAATTAACTGTTTTTACAATACTTTCACACAACCGATCAATATCTTCTTTTGAATTGTACAAATAGAAGCTGCTCCGGCCAGTGGCTGATACACCGAGTTTTTTCATGATGGGCTGGGCGCAATGATGACCTGCTCGGATGGCGATGCCGTCATTGTCCAGCAGTTGAGATAGATCGTGGGGGTGGACATTTTCCACATTGAAACTGATAACCGCTCCCCGCACCAATGCGGCTCCATATATGGTGAGTTCAGGGATTTCCTGCATTTTCGTTAATGCATAATTTAAAAGTTCCTGCTCATGCCTGTGGATCTGCTCCAATCCAATAGAGTTGATATAATCAATGGCGGCTCCAAGCCCAATCGCTTGAGCAACGTTGGGAGTTCCAGCTTCAAATTTCCAGGGGATGTCATTCCAGGTTGATTCAGTAAATGACACAGTTCTGATCATTTCACCGCCGCCAAGAAAAGGATCCATGGTTTCCAATATTTCTGGTCTTCCATAAAGAACACCCACTCCTGTAGGTCCTAACATTTTATGACCGGAAAAAGCCAGAAAATCACAGTTCATATCCTGAACATCCACTTTCTGGTGGGGAACACTTTGAGCTGCATCTACCAAAACAAGAGCTCCAACATCGTGGGCCATTTTAATGATTTCCTTCACCGGATTGATTGTGCCAAATACATTGGATTGATGGATCACAGCCACCAGTTTTGTTTTTTTAGTAAACCATTTCTCCGGTTCAGATAAATCGAGTGTTCCATCATCATTAAAGGGAATATGTTTTAGTACAGCCCCCGTTTCCTTTGCGCATAATTGCCAGGGAATCAGATTGCTGTGATGCTCCATTTCAGTCAGGAGAATTTCATCCCCCTCTTTTAGATTTTTCCTCGCCCAAGCATAAGCCACCAAATTGATGGATTCTGTTGTGCCCTTTGTAAAAATAATGGAATTGGATTCTGCCTTAATAAAATCAGCAACTTTCTTGCGGCTGCCTTCGTAAGCAGCAGTTGCTTCTTCACCCATTTTGTAAATGGAGCGGTGAACGTTGGCGCTGTAATTTGTATAATAATTTGTCACAGCATCAATGACACGTTTAGGTTTAAGGGTGGTGGCAGAACTATCTAAATAAACAAAATCATCAGCTTGGTTTGAGAAGATGGGAAAATCATTACGAATATTCTTTACATTAAACATGATGTATTAAAGCAATCCTAATTGCAGTCGGGCGACTTCGGTCATCATATTCTGTCCCCAGGGAGGATCCCACACCAATGTTACCATGACATCAGCAACGCCGGGAACACCCAAAATCTTTTGCTCCACTTCCTGGGCAATAATGGGGCCCATTCCGCAGCCGGGAGCTGTAAGGGTCATAGAAACGTCCACCAGCGTCCCGCCGGATTCTGCTTTGGAAAAATCACAGGAATATATTAATCCAAGATCGACAACGTTCACGGGGATCTCCGGATCGTAGCAAGATCGCATGGCATCCCAGACCGCTTTTTCATCAACCGTTTGCCCCTTCTTTCGTTCTTCTTTTTCTTTAATAACCGGCTCTTTACCAATGACAGCGGCATCTTCACCTTCGATGCGGTAAAGATTGCCATTAACGGCCACCGTAAAACTGCCGCCCAAGGATTGGGTAATAATACCGCGTTCTCCTTTGATTATCTTTCCCTTGGTCCCGGAGGGGATCATGGTGGCATCGCAATCCCGGGAAAATGTAATAACTTCTTCTGTACTTGTACTGTTAATCATAATTACTCTGTTGTGGTTAAATTTTCTTTGCCATGGAGTGCATTGTTCATGGTATGCCAACTCAATGAGGCGCATTTTACACGGGATGGGAATTTATACACACCGGCAAGAACAGCGAGTTTCCCAATATCTCCAATGATTTCGCCCGTAGTGATCATCGTGTGAAACCGGGCGAATAATGATTCTGTTTCTGCTACCGTTTTTCCTTTGATTAGCGTCGTCATTATCGACGCAGACGCTTTAGAGATTGCACACCCGGATCCTTTAAAACTGATATCCAGAATCTGATCGTTTTCTACGTTTAAAAATAGTTTAATCTCATCGCCGCAAAGTGGATTATGTCCATTTGCAGTGGCAGTGGCATTTTGCATGTCTCTAAAATTTTGTGGGTTCCGGTTATGATCCAGTATTAATTGTTGGTATAGATCTCTTAAATCATCCACGATCTAATCCTTTAAGCCACGATATGAGTTTTTCATTTAAATAAGCTGACAGTGCCTTATTTTTAATATGTGCGAAAACATCACTGGCGAATCCTTCCACCATCAGTTTTTGGGCCGTGGCGGTGTCAATGCCTCGTGACCGTAAATAGTAAAGCGCTTCCTCATTCAATTGACCAGTGGTAGACCCGTGGGAGCAGCGCACATCATCGGCATGGATTTCCAGTTGCGGATTGGAATGCATAGAGGCAGATTGGCTTAATAATAAATTTTTATTGGTCTGGCTTGAATCTGTTTTCTGGCTGTTTTCCCGGACGATGACTTTACCGTTAAAAACACCACCGGCATAATCATCCAGGATATATTTAAAAAATTGATAACTGTTGCAGTGGGGATATTGATGGTCAACAACAACTCGTGTATCCATGTGCTGCTTTTTGTTCAATAAAGAAAGACCATATAATTCAGCCGATGCATTCTGCCCGTGAAAATGAATGAACACATCTCCACGGTATAATTTAGTGCCTATATTAAAATAAGTTGCATTCAATGAAGAATCTTTTTGCAGATGGTATTCCATATTACCGATGTGGTATCCTGTGTCTTCCTGGATTCGATAGTGATTCAATGAACTGTTTTGATCCAGTTCAGAAATGGTAACACAATTGTTCCAATAACAATGGGTGTCATACCCTTTATAATGTTCAATTATGGAAGCGAATGAATTCTTGCCCAACCGAATTAGCAAACGAGGATGATTCATGACAGCATCTGTAATACCGTTGGTGATAAACTGATATTGAATGGGTTTGTCTACTATTATGCCTTCGGCAATATCAATGGCTATTCCGGAATTCATTAGACTGGTATTGAGCGTCACAAATGGGTTTTCTTCTTCCAAAGAAAAATCAATTGAATCGTCATTTAAAAACACATCCAGTAATGTTCGAATGGATACACCTTCAGGAACAGTGGAGCGTTCTGGTTGAAAGTGTCCATTCAAAATAACAATTGAATATCCATCGCCGATAGATTGCGTTTTGTAATCCTCGGCCTGCCTCAGATCATCTTTTGTGGTCATTCGGAATGCTGTTTTGCTGAAAGGAGAGAAGTCCGTAAACTGCCAGTCTTCCCACTTCCTTGTGGGGAAACCCAATTCAGTAAAACGACTGAACGCCTTGGTTCGTAAAGACAAAAGCGCTTGCGGTTCGTCAGGCCATTTGTCTTGTAATGAGTCCAGTTCTGATTGATAATGCTGCATCAGTTCACTAGCCAGGAATAACCTTTTTCTTCTAATTCGTGTGCCAACTTTATATCACCTGTTTTAACAATTCTTCCATCAATCATGGCATGAACAACATCGGGCTTCATATAATCCAGAAGTCGTTGATAATGGGTGATGGCAAGGATGGCTCTGTCTTTATTGCGGTATTGATTTATTCCGTTTGCGATAATTTTAAGAGCATCAATATCGAGGCCGGAATCTGTTTCATCCAATATGGCAAATGTGGGTTCAAGAGTTAATAACTGGAGAATTTCGTTCCGCTTTTTTTCACCGCCGGAAAAACCATCATTCACGGCCCGGCTCAAATAGCTCTCATCCATATCGACTAATTTAATCTTTTCTTTAATGAGCGTAAGAAAGTCCATTGCATCTAATTCGGCTTCGCCCTTTGCTTTTTTTCGTGCATTCAAGGCCGCCTTTAAAAAATAGGTATTATTTACACCGGGTATAACGACTGGATATTGAAAGGACATAAATATCCCCATCAACGCTCGTTCTTCAGGTTTTTTATCCAAAATGCTTTCGCCATTGAAGAGAATATCGCCTTTAATTTCATATCCATCTTTGCCGGTAATGACATGAGCGAGAGTGCTTTTTCCTGAACCATTTCGTCCCATAATGGCATGGAGTTCACCTGCGTTTATTGTGAGATCAATCCCTTTGATGATTTCTTTGCCTTTGATACTGACGTGTAAATTTTTTATTTCTAACATTTTTCTGTCTTATTAATGTATTATTGTTTGGACACAGAGTTCACAGAGGGGCACAGAGTACCACAGAAAATAACTCTGTGATCTCTGTAAGTTCTCGGTGGCTCTCTGTGTTCTAAAATATTTAGTTATTATCTTCACCCAACTGCCCCTTCCAAACTCACTTCCATCAGTTTTTGAGCTTCCACGGCAAATTCCATGGGGAGTTCTTTAAAGACCTCTTTGCAGAATCCATTGACAATGAGAGATATAGCATCTTCCGTTGAAATACCTCTTTGGTTACAATAAAATATTTGGTCTTCGCCGATGGATGATGTGGATGCTTCATGCTCCATTTGTGCGGTGGGATTGCGAACGTCAATATAGGGAAACGTGTGAGCACCGCATTTATCGCCGATGAGCATGGAGTCGCATTGGGAATAATTCCGTGCATTGTCGGCATTTTTCATAATCTTGACTCCACCGCGGTAAGTCTGTTGACCCTTCCCGGCAGAAATGCCTTTAGAAATAATGGTGCTTTTGGTGTTTTTGCCGATGTGTATCATTTTAGTCCCAGTGTCGGCTTGTTGAAAATTATTGGTCAGGGCAACGGAATAAAATTCGCCTACAGAATTATCACCTTTCAATATACAGGATGGATATTTCCATGTGATGGCTGAACCGGTTTCGACTTGTGTCCATGAAATCTTGGAATTCTCTCCCAAACAGATGCCGCGCTTGGTCACAAAATTAAAGATACCGCCTTTGCCTGTTTTTGGATCGCCGGGATACCAGTTCTGTACTGTGGAATACTTAATGGTTGCATCTTTGTGGGCAATCAGTTCAACCACCGCTGCATGGAGCTGGTTTTCGTCCCGCATTGGAGCGGTGCACCCTTCAAGATAACTGACGTAACTACCTTCGTCAGCTATTATAAGCGTCCGTTCAAATTGGCCGGTGTTGGCGGCGTTGATGCGGAAATAGGTTGAAAGTTCCATGGGGCAACGCAATCCCTTTGGAATATATACGAAACTGCCGTCAGTGAACACGGCAGAATTGAGGGTGGCAAAAAAGTTATCAGTATAAGGAACAACAGATCCTAAATATTTTTGTATTAAATCAGGATGATTTTGCACTGCTTCTGAAAAAGGACAAAAGATAACTCCATGTTTCTCCAACTCACCCTTGAATGTGGTGGCGACAGAAACGGAATCAAACACCGCATCCACCGCAACGCCGGATAGCATTTTTTGTTCTTCTAATGGAATCCCGAGTTTACTGTATGTTTCCAGAATTTCCGGGTCTACTTCATCCAAACTTTTTAATTCTTTTTTCTTCGGGGCAGAATAATAGCTGATGGCTTGATAATCAATTTCAGGATAACTTACATTTGCCCATGTGGGCTCTTGCATGTTGAGCCATTTCCGGTAGGATTTTAATCGCCATTCCAGCATGAATTTCGGTTCTTTTTTTATAGCAGAAATGGTACGAATCACGTCTTCATCAAGACCCGGTGGCAGGGTGTCCTGCTCGATATCAGTGACGAAACCGTACTTATAGTCTTGTTCGATTACTTTTTCGATTACGTTAGACATGATTTAACCAAAAAGATTTGCCACAAAGACACGAAGACGCAAAGAAAAATAATAATTAAGTATATTTTTTCCTTTTTTATTCATCCAGCAAATCCTGTTATCCTGTCTTATTTTATACTGAAAAACTGGTTCCGCAGCCGCAGGTTCTGTTGGCATTTGGATTGTGAATTTTAAAACCGCCATTCAGCATATCATCTGAAAAATCAATTTCGAGTCCCCGTAAGTACAGCCAACTTTTCAAATCGCAAAAAATGGTCAGTCCATTGCTTTCAATTACTTTGTCCATTTCACCCTGCTTATGCTCAAATGTCATTTTGTAATTCATGCCGGAGCAACCACCGCCTTCAACACCCATACGCAGCGCCCAGCCTTCTTTGTTTTCCAGTTTCATTGCATTTTTAATACGCTCAATGGCTTTAGCCGTCACTGTTATAGTAGCATTCGAAAAATTTTCTACTAATTGCTCTTGTGTTTTATCAGCCATATTTATTCCCACTCTGTTGATACATTTTCTGATTGAGTTTTGCTAGGAGTAGGGGAAAAGCCCAGTTTTTGCTTTGCTTCATCCGTCATCATTGTCGGCTCCCATGGTGGGTCAAACGTTACTTGAACGGTTGTTTCATCAACGCCATCTAAATTAGACACTTTCGTTTTAATATCTTCTGCCATAAACTGTGCCATGCCGCACCCCGGTGTGGTAAGGGACATCGTTATATCAATAATCTTGTCATTGATATTGATATTATAAATGAGTCCTAAATTCCAAAGATCTACTGGAATTTCCGGATCGTAACATTGTTTTAATACTTCGATAATTTGATCTTTTTCAATCGTCATAAAACCTCACTGCGTTATTTCACCCACAGTCATATTTTCAAACATACTGCGCATATTATCGTTAATTTTTTGGATAGGAGAACGAATGTTGCATGCGGAAATCAGCGTGCAGTCTGAGTCAAAATAGCAATCCATTAGCCCCAAAGGGCCTTCAATCTTTTCGAAAAATTCAATCATGTTGATGTTTTCCAATTTGGCCTTGATTTTATATCCCCCGGTTGGACCTTGTACAGCATTGACTATACCTCCTCGGGCCATTAACTGGAGTGTTTTGGCCAATAATTCCAGAGGAATATCATACATTTCTGAAATTTCTTTAGTACTGCTTACTGCGTGTGGTTCTTTGTTCTGCATATGTCGAAGAGCAATGAGAGCGTACTCGACTTTGCGTGTAAGTTTAAGCATGTGTTAATCCGATCAAATTGGTCGTATAAATTTACATGGCTGAATAACTACTTTACAAGGAATAATTCAGACTAATTTAGTCGGGTATAGAATATAGAGTTTTTTTTAACGATTAATCTCGGGGAGTTTCCACCATATCACTATAATAATTCCATAGCTCATCCATTTCGCGGGCGTGATCGATTTTCAGCTGACCCAAATATCGGGCGTTATTAATGGCGATTCCACCTAATTCGGCAATGGCGGTCATGAACTCGATTTCCTGGCTGGAGAATTCACGCACCTTTTTTTTGTATAAACGCAGTACTCCGATAACGTCATCTTTAAATATAATGGGGATGGACAGCAGCGCTTTGAATCCCTCCTTTTTACATGCTTCCGGGTACTGAAGCTGGTCATCAAAACTAATATCGGGAATAATAACCGGTTTTCTGGTCGTCAATGCTCGCGGCATACTGCGGTCAGCGTAGACAGGTCCCTTGTCTAAAAATTCCTGACTGACGTTAAGATGGGCAATAATTTCCAGTTTATTTTCGGTTTTATTCCATAGGCTGATAACCCCGGCGCTCAGTTCCAAAAATTCAACAGCATTTTCCAAAATTAAATTAAGTACTTTCTTTAATTTTAGAGTTGAACTGATTGCTTTACTAATGTTGACAAACGCGCGGAAATAATCATGATTATTTTCTAACATATTATCCTCCTTTTCTTATATCTCATCTAAAACTTTCTTAAACTCTTCGTCAGAGACTTGAATTCTGTATTTCGAGGCTTCCTGGATCATCAGTTCTTCCTGAATGAGTTGGTTGAGGGCATGGGTTTTTAACCACAGAAGCTCTTCGGCTTTCAATGAACTCTTGCCTTCCAGCCGAAATTTCTTTTTTTCCAGGTTCAGTTTTTTCTCAAACTCCTCAAGCGTTAATTTTTTGTCATTGACGCTCGCGACAAAGGCCTCCCCTTTGACGGAACTCACGGAACTCGAATCCTCCCCGCACCCGATTAAAAATATAAAGATGATGAGGAAAGCCGCGAAAAATCCATAACGAATATTATTTTCGGAGAGGTTTTTTTTATTCATCGCCAGCGCCCAGAAGTTTCCGCAAATAGCCTTTAACGACGTCAGTATCTTTCTTCCACCCCTCGTTAGCGACTCGAATGGCGATGCGGCGCTCGGAGATAAGACGTATTCCACTGTCTAGCGCCGCGAAAAATTTTTCCCGGCTTATGGGCGTGGTGGGTTCAATACAGCAGAAAATTTCATCTCCAATAATTTTTGCCCTGGATATGTGAAGCTTTTGGCAAAGAATCTTTATTTCCAAGAGGGCCAATAATTTAACGACAGCATCGGGCAGGGGACCATACCGGTCCAGAATTTCCTTGTTCATGGAACTGACGCCGGACGGCTCAGAAAAAAGCTGAAGCCTTCTGTAGATATCAAGTCTCTGGTTAATATCCGGGATGTAATCCTTGGGAATAAAGCCCTTTATCTGCAAGTCGATTTCAGGCTCAATTTTCACCGGAATTTTTTCGCCTTTTATCTCCCTGATGCTCTCCTCCACCATCTGGCAATACAGGTCAAAACCAACCATGGAAATTTGACCCGACTGCTCTTTGCCCAGCATATTGCCGGTGCCGCGAATTTCCATATCCCTTGCGGCCAGTTGAAAGCCAGCCCCCAAATCGCTCATTTCCTCAATTGCGGCAAGCCTTTTACGCGCATCGGCGGAAATGATTTTCAGT
>JADFRD010000125.1 GCA_022561485.1 Fidelibacterota bacterium
AGAAGTTATTGCAACCAATGCATCTGCCAATTGTAGGGAATGGCTTAGATAATGACGTTCAATATAAAACATCGCCTTTGCAGAAATTTCTTCATTGATATGGATTATTTTACAATTCCAATTTCTAAGGGCTTTTCTAAATTCAATTAACTCTTGTTTATTGCGCATACCCTGCAGCAGCTCAATATACGTTACGACTGAAATAAAAAAGCCATTTAGATTCTCAATTAGTTTAAACGCCTTTTGATTTCCACGCATATACCAAATGAGCACATCAGTATCAATAAGCATCAATATCTGCCTTTTCGTATTTTCCGGACATATTCGTCAACATTCTGCACAGAGTCATTATCCTTCCAAATACCAAATAGTTGATTTTCTTCTTCATCAAATCCGGTTTTTTCATTATGGAAAGGAATCAGTTTTGCGCGAGGTTTGCCGCGATAAGTGATGATAACTTCTTCTCCCCGATCAACAGATTCCAATAATTCTTTTGAGTGAAATCTTAAATCTTTTGCAGTTGCTTGCATTTAATGCTCCCTTGTTATTGTTTATACTATGAAATGTAAACTTAAACATAAAATGTATCAACTAAAATTTTAAAATGATATTGTAAATGGCCTGCCAGTCGATAAACAGGAATGGCTGCAAGGATGGGTGTATGGTGCTTGGTGAGCGGTGATTCGACAGGTTCATCACTCGGTGGAGTGCCTGCCCTGTGAAATGTGAAGAATGAGCATATTTCACTGGGGGTAACTGGTTATTGGTAGCTGGTGGAATTGTATCAATTGATTTGTGGATTATGATGATAACATATCAATACCTTTAAACTGATTGAATGAGATCTCTCTATCTGCCGAAGTCGAAGATCCCGTACTATATACATAACTATGTCATAGTCGGGAATGTTAGCGCAGGCAGACCGATTCCGTGAGAATTCATAAAACCGAGTTTTTTAGGATATTAGAATTAGGTTGAATGAAATTTTATGTTCGCAGGGATTGGAGGCCCTGCTAGAAATCTATCATAGATATTTAAATCGGCTATTGAATATAAAATAATGGTTTACCATTATTGACAATATCAGATATCACCGGACTGTTATTTACTCAACACATCTTTAATTAGCCATCCGGCAAGATAGATTGGAAAATAATAACGAGAACCTTTCAACATAATATTATTTCCGCTTAACACATAACTTTGGGCCGGAGCATATTTTTCCTCATACACTTTAAGGCTTTTTGACTGGACAATATGCCCTGATTTTACTTCCAAAGGAATAATCCCGTTTCGTGTTTCCAGGAGAAATTCAACTTCAGATGTTCTGCCTTCCCAACAATATAAGTTTCTGATACCTGCCGAAAGGATTTCTTGCGCCACAAAATTTTCTGCAATATATCCCTTATATGTTCCGAATGTATAATCTGATATAATCTTTGGACTTAAATGACTGATTGCACTTAGTAAACCTGTATCAAAAAAATACTGTTTAAACCGATTTTCCTTTGCAAAACCCATCAGCGGTGAATTGGGACGATTTACAATTGATGTGCGAATGATCAGACGTGCTTTTTCCAGCCAGGTAATCGGTGTAACAAGTCGCTCAAATCCGCGTATTCCGGGTATGGCGTTTTTAAATCTAAACTTCGATCCGGAACCATCTACTGTTCGTGCAAGTTGTGTAGGGACATTTCGCCAGATTCGCTCAATATGCATGGCGTTTGTTTTCCCAGAATTTTTTGCAATATCTGCAATATAAGTTTCGATTAAGTCTTGTTGGCAATTTCGTACAGAATTTAATGCGGTAAACGGATCATCCATTTGATCTCGATAGATTTTAACCACTTCAGGCAGCCCGCCTACGATGAGATAGGTCTTCCACAATTCCCATAATTTGTTATGTGCCGTTTCCGGAAGCAAGGTTGAAAACGAACGTTCATTTAGTAGATTTATTAATAAGTCTTTTCCAAGGGCATTCAGAAATTCTTCAAAATTCATCGGATATAAATCTAAAAAAGTAATTTTACCCACAGGGAACGGTTCATTACTCAAAATAACTCCAAGTAATGATCCTGCTGTGCACAAAGCCAGCTCCGGCATTTTTTCATAAAAATATTTTAAAGAAGTTAGCGCCCGAGGACTGTTTTGAATTTCATCAAAAATAACCAAATCATGTTTTAAATCAATATTTGTATCTAAATGAAATTGCAGTTCGTTAATAATTCGTGACGGATTCAGATCATTTTGGAAAATATTCTGCAGTGTTTCATCTTGCTCAAAGTTAAAATAATGGTAGCGTGGGAAAGCTGATTCTCCAAATGACTGCAGGATATAAGTTTTGCCAACCTGACGGGCGCCCCGCAATATCAACGGTTTCCGGTTAGAGTCTGTTTTCCATTTATATAATGATGATGTTATTGAACGTTTCATGACTGATTCTACAATAAATAGGTATTATGTGCAAGGACTATATACAACAATGTTGTATAATGTGCAAGGACTATTTATCCATACGTGGTACTTTATGCAAGGACTTCTGATTTTGCATCAACAAAAGGAACCTAAATGCCCCCTTTTACATATTTCGATCTCGGCAGGCGGGGAGGAAAATCATCGCCTTTGCAAAATTGATGGAGTATATCTTGGTGAGAAATCCAAGCTGGAATATAGATTAAATTTCTTTCTCATTTGAAACCATCCCTTCCTTAATTTCACGCCATATTTTTAAGCATAATATGTTTTTTCATCACTACCAGAATCGCTCACCGCAACTACTCTGCCAAACAATCAATTCGCAGGGAACCGGGTTGCCGTTGTGAACGTCGGCGTCATTCCGGCTCGCCTTAAGTCCATCCGATTTCCCAGTAAAATACTTGCCCCCATTCTTGATAAACCCATGGTTGTTCATGTGTACGAAAGAGCGCAGAAAGCAGCCAAATTAGATGAGTTATACGTTGCAATCGATAGTGAGGAAACAGCCGAAGCACTGAAGCCGTATAAAGTGAATACTGTCATGACGTTTCCCGATCATCTCTCGGGAACGGATCGTGTGGCCGAAGTTGTAAGTGAATTGGATGCGGATATTGTGGTAAACATTCAGGGTGATGAACCGGGAATGGATCCTCAATTAATCGATAACCTTATTAAGAAATTTGAAGATTCGAATGTCTTCATGGCCACAGCGGCATCGACAGATATTTCCGCAAAGGATGAACTGGATCCAAATATAGTGAAAGTGCTCATCGATAATAACAGCATTGCCATGGCTTTTCGCCGGGAACCTCGTCAATATGAAATGGGTGGTTATTATAGACATATTGGTATTTATGCCTTCCGGAAAAAGGCATTAATGAAATACACAAAAATGCCCCAAACAGAAAATGAAAAAAAATATCGGTTGGAACAGTTGCGTGGATTGGATAATGGTCTGCCTATTCATGTAATTTTGACCGATTATACGGGGAGAGGAATCGATACGGAAGAAGATTTAAAAGCATTTTTAGAGCAACATGGCTAAACAGACAAAATATATATTTGTTTTAGGCGGAGTTATATCCGGATTGGGTAAAGGTATTGCCGCCGCATCCATCGGCTATTTATTGAAAAGCGCCGGTCTCAAAGTATCTATTATTAAACTGGATCCATATCTCAATGTAGATCCCGGCACCATGAACCCTTATCAGCATGGCGAAGTATTTGTGTTGGATGATGGCTCGGAAACAGACTTGGATTTGGGCCATTATGAGCGGTTTATTGGTGTGGAAATGAGCAAGGCTAATAATGCCACCACCGGACAAATTTACAGTACTGTTTTGGAGCGTGAACGGAAGGGCGATTACTTGGGGGCCACTATTCAGGTTATACCCCATATTACTGATGAAATAATTAACCGAATCCGTGCGGTAAACAGACCGAGAAAATTTGATGTAGTGATCTGCGAAGTAGGCGGTACCGTGGGTGATATCGAGAGCCTGCCCTTTTTGGAAGCTATCCGTCAATTATCACTGGAAGTGGGATATCATAACCATGTATTGGTTCATGTAACGTTGGTCCCTTACATAAAGGCCAGCGAAGAATTGAAAACAAAACCCACCCAGCATTCTGTAATGAAACTCAGGGAAATTGGTTTAACACCCGACTTTATATTCTGCCGGACAGAAAGAAAATTAACAAAGTCTGTTCGGGATAAATTAGCGTTGTTTTGTAATGTATTCCCGGATCATGTTATAGAAGGACTTGACGTTCCGAGCATTTATGAAGTGCCCCTTATACTTCATAAACAAAAAATGGGTCAGGCGATTATGGAGCGGATGGAACTTGCATCCGAGCCAAATATAGATTATCTGGAAAATTTTATTCAACATTTCAAAAACCCCAGACACAAAGTAAACATTGCTATGTGCGGGAAATATACTGAACTCCCGGATGCTTATAAAAGTATTCTGGAGGCCTTTGTCCATTCCGGCGTTGAAAATGATACCAGTGTGAATGTGAAATGGGTGAATACGGAAAAAATCCATAACGATTCTGACGCCGCTAAGGCATTTAAGAATATTCATGGTATATTAATTCCAGGCGGATTTGGAACCCGGGGTTCGCAGGGAAAAATCCTTACCAGTAAATATGCACGGGAAAACAACATACCATTTTTAGGAATATGCCTTGGCTTACAATGTGCTGTGATTGATTTTGCCAGGAACGTGTGCGGTCTGGAGGGAGCCAACAGCACAGAATTTAACCGGCGTACAAAATAACCTGTAATCGATCTCATGGAATCCCAACGGGCCATAAAGAGGAAGGGCGGAA
>JADFRD010000045.1 GCA_022561485.1 Fidelibacterota bacterium
TGCGGTCATTAAATGCGTCTGGCAGCATCGGGAATTCTGAAGTGTATAAAGTCGGTTATCCTAAAATGGATCCTTATTTTATAGGTGGTAATTATGATAAAAATGAAATATTAAATTCATTGGGACTCGATCCGGATAAACTGGTAGTGCTTTTTGCGCCTACTTATAAACCAACCTGTCTTTATGATTTAAAAGATGCCATTTTTGAAGCGACTGAGGAATATAATCTAATTATTAAACTTCATCATTATGCCTGGATGGGGAAATATGCATCACACAGACAACATAAAGTTTTTGAAGATCGAATCCAGCGCTATCGCCACGCAATCATTATCCCAAAAGATGATTACAGCATTCTGCCATTATTATATGCCGCAGATACATTGGTTTCTGAAGCCTCCGGCGCTATTACTGAATTTTTAGCGACAGGAAAAACAGGAATTATTTACAACCTTGACCAGGCAAGTTTAAAGCATTCTGATGGTGAAGCACTTCTGGGCTTTGATAATCGTGAATATTTAAAGGATTCTTTTGTGCACATTAATAACCCGGATGAATTGAAGGCTGGAATAGAACAAGCATTACATCCAACTGTTGAGATGAAAAAAGCACAAAAGATTGACCGGGATAAAATATTTTATAAATTGGATGGTAAAGCATCTGATCGAGTAAAACAAACTGTTGAACGATTGATTTTAGGTTGAATAAAAATCCAAGGGTAAAATCAGTACTTGCGCCATCTAACGTATTCCCTTTGACAGACGAACATAATGATGATTCATATAGTGATATAATGAATTGTTTAGATTGCTCTAATCATTTAGCCCCTTTCGATTCCATTCTTATAGACGGGCACTCAAGAATAGCATTTCTAAAGCGCGAACTTGAATGGGCATCTGATAAGGGGATAGTAGTTTTGCATAACTCTTACCGTGAATATTTTCACGCGGCTTTAGTCAATTTTCCAAATCAAGTCATTTTTCACTAGGAAAGACGGAGAGATAAGGGTCTTTGGTTTAGGAGTAAAGGATTTAGTTTCGAGGTGTATTTTAATGTTGCAAAACATAAGAAACTCTGGGAGCTTCATAACAATCTTAGACATAAACGAAAATGATAAATCATTTGGTAATATTAAATGATTTCTTTCTCGAATAAAATGAGCCATAAACAATGAAATTAAAGATAGGTTTCCCCTATTTTTTCCACGCCTACCACGCCTATCATAGTGCCCCTATCGGATTCGAATTATCAAGGTTAGATACAGACTTAGAAATAAAATTTATTACGACTACCAAAGAATGTAACGATCTTTTAAATAAAATCGGTTCACACTATCAAGAACACCGCTGTTCTATACATTTATTACCTTCTAGATTTTCTGATTATTTTCAACGTTTCGCACATCGTCAAATTCCTTCTCCGGGGCGGATGATTAAGAGGCATGCGAGAAAATTCAAATCGATGGATGTAATAATTGACACAAATTTTCTAAGTCTGAGATTAAAACAATACAATCCTGATAATACCGCAAAATACATATTAACTAATCATGGAGCAGGGGATCGAGATCGTGAATTCCCTATGCACCTTAAACAGATTGATTTCTTTTTATTATATGGACCGAAGAAATTTAGAAGGTTAAATGGAATGGGATACTTGGGTAAAGACAATTGGGGTTATATTGGGTATCCCAAATTTGATATTTTACTAAATGAAAAAAAAGTAGGCACTGAATTATTCCAAGCTCGAAGACCCATAGTATTGTATAATCCGCACTTTGAACATCACTTGACATCTTGGTTTGATTGGGGTAAGGATATTCTTGATTACTTTGCATTATCAAAACAATATAATCTTATTTTTGCGCCACATGTTGAATTAAAGGGTCGTTCAAACCCAAGTTTATCACTTAAAAAATATGCAAAAATCCCAAACATCCATATTGACTTAGGGAGTCATTCATCAATAGATATGTCCTATACAAAAATGGCCGATTTATATATTGGCGATGTTAGTAGTCAAATCGTTGAGTATTTAGTTCACCCGCGTCCGTGTGTTTTTCTAAATAATCATAAAATTTCCTGGAAGGATAATTCACATTATATTCATTGGAAATTAGGTCATGTTGTAGATCAAATATCGCAATTAGATAATACAATTCAGGATTCGTTTAGGTCTCATAAACAATTTCATTCTACACAGGTAGAATACTTCAATGATTCTATTCAATTAACGGATACACCATCCGGATTACGCGCAGCTCAAGTAATTCTCAATTTCTTAAAGAGAATGGCATGATATTGTAATTGTCAATCGATGTATTACAGGCACAAAAAGCTGATGGGGATAAAATATTCTATAAATTGGATTGTAAAACATTTGATCGAGTAAAACAAACTGTTGAACGATTGATTACAGAAAAAACGAAAATATAGGACTTTGATATGGCAAATATTTCTCCATTTAAGGGTTGGCGCTACAATAGTAACCGGATTGAGGAACTATCATCAGTGTATGTTCCGCCTTACGATGTGATTACTCCTGAAGAACAAAACCATTATTATAATGCATCACCCTATAATTGTGTCCGTATTAATCTGAACCGCACTAGTGGAGGTGATCAGTACACAGATGCAGCGCAGCATTTACAGGAATGGAAATCAAAGGGGATTATGATTCAGGATAATGAAGAATCAATTTATATTATTTCCCAAAGGTTTAAATACAAGAACAATGACATTCAGCGAATTGGCTGTATTTGTGCTTTGAAATTAACTGAGTTGGGTAAAATTGTATTACCCCATGAACAAACGATTGAGAAATATATCAATGACCGTACCAAACTTATGGCAACCACGTTGGCAAATACCGGGCAAATATTTATGGCCTACAAAGATGAGACCTTGGGATTAGAAGCGATTTATGGTGAATTAGAGGAAAGCCCAATCATTGATGTTGTTTTGGATGATGTGCACTACGAAGTTTGGCAAATATCAGAACAGGATCAAATCAGTAAGTTTAAAGATGTGATGAGTGGTAAAAATGTGGTTATTAAAGATGGACATCACCGTTATAAAACTGCTCTCCGGTTTTTGCAAAGCCATCCTGAAATTTTGGGAACTGATAAAGTAATGGTTACCTTGGTCAACAGCAATGACCCGGGAATGATTGTATTGCCTACGCATCGTTTAATAAAGGGAATTAGTCTCAATATTGACACTATTGTTTCCGGCCTTAAAGACAACTTTAAAATAGAAAAAATGACTGGACCAGGGGGAGTAGTATCCGCCATGGAAAACGGGGAAACTAAAAAAGGAACTTTTGGTGTTTATCATAAGGAAAGTGACACAGGTTTATTGTTAAATTTTAAACATTGGGAAAAGTTGAATATTATGTTTTCCAGCGTTAGTAAAGCGTCCAGAGAACTTGATACGAATATATTACACACGTTTGTACTAAATCATGTGTTTAATATTGATACATCCAATCAAGAAGATCTGAAACACGTATCATATATCCGTGGTAATAAATCAACATTGGAGTTATTACAAATGGAACCAAACTATGATGTAGCGTGTTTTGTCAACCCACCAACACTGGAAGAAATATTTTCCATAGCTGAAGCAGGTGAAATCATGCCCCAGAAATCCACATTCTTTTTCCCAAAGATATATTCGGGACTGGTCATGCGGTGTTTTGGAGAATAAATAATTAAAAGGGATTTATTATGTCATTATTAAAACTGAAACTTGAAGAAAAAATACCACAGTGGAAAGAAGAAGCATCAAATCTGATAAAAAGTAAAGGGACATCCAAAATCAGCGATGTAACTGTATCACAAACGTATGGGGGAATGAGAGGTATTAGAGCATTTGTATGTGATACTTCCTCCGTTTCAGCTGATACAGGGCTAATCATCCGAGATCACCCCCTTTTGGAGATTACACACCTGTTACCGGAGGAAGTGTTTATTCTTTTACTGTCAGGAGATTTACCCACGGAAACAGAAGTAGCTGATTTGCAAGAACAGTATAAAAAATATGCCCATGTTCCAAAATATGTATGGGATGTTTTAAAAAGTATGCCGGAGGATTCTCATCCTATGGCGATGTTTAATACAGGGATTCTTGCCATGCAGCGGGAAAGTGTTTTCGCCAAGAAATATGCTGAAGGAATGCTAAAAGATGATTATTGGAAATACTGCCTTGAAGATGGAATAAATTTATTAGCCAAGCTGCCGGGACTGGCGGCCGGTGTTTACCGGATCCACTTCAACAAAGGTGAACCGATCGAATATGATTCCGAATTAGACTGGGCGGAAAATTTTGTCCATATGATAGGCATTGAAGACCCAACGGGGAATTTTAAAAAACTCATGCAAATCTATTTCATGCTCCATTGTGATCATGAAGGTGGTAATGTAAGTGCATTTGCTGCCTATACAGTTGCTTCTGCCTTATCCGATCCATACTACGCTGTTTCTGCAGGACTGAATGGTTTGGCTGGGCCATTACACGGGCTGGCTAATCAAGCATGCCTGAAATTCGTTTTGGATGTGCTTGATCATTTCAAAGCTGTCCCCAGCAAGGAAGAACTCACCCAATTCAGCTGGGACCGTTTGAATAGCGGACAAGTCATTCCAGGCTATGGCCATGCTGTATTGCGCTGCCCCGACCCTCGTTTTACAGCATTTATGAAATTTGGGAAAAATCATATTCACGACGATGATGTTTTTGATACTGTGAAATTACTCTTTGATGTTGTTCCTCCAATTTTGCAAGAACAAGGGAAAGCAAAAAATCCTTGGCCGAATGTGGATGCTGCTTCCGGTTCACTATTGTATTATTATGGGTTAAAGGAATTCGAATTCTACACAGTGTTGTTCAGTGTTTCCAGGGCAATGGGGATGGTTGCTCAAATGGTTATTAATCGAGCTTTGGGTATTCCGATTACCCGGCCTAAGTCGGTGACGTACGCCTGGCTCAAGTCCAATACCTGATACATTATTCGTGCGGTATCTTTCTTTGACAGTATCACTGCTGTTACTGGTTAGCCAAGTATATCCTGTTGATATATACCAAACAATCAGAGTATATGGAACAGATAATTCAACGCTCGATATATTACACAATGTTGGGATTCCTTTAGATCATGTTCGCATCAAGAAAGGTGTTTTTATCGATGTTATTGCAAGCAGTAACCAAATAGAACTACTGGAACAAACCGGACTTGCCTTTGATGTGTTAATTGATGATATGACCCGTTATTTCTTGGATCGTAATGTCCCCGATGTGAAACGGGATTTCGAATTGGGTTCCATGCTGGGTAATTATACATTTAATGAGGTTGTTGAGAAAATGGATTCCCTGGCATCCTCATATCCCGCAATTGTTTCTGTAAAAGATTCCATAGGAACATCCATCGAAGGCAGAACTATTTGGGCTTTTAAAGTATCGGATAATCCAGACCAGAATGAATCAGAGCCGGAAATATTATATACCGGTCTTACCCATGCCCGTGAACCCTTAGGAATGATGAACCAGTTTTATTTTGTCCAGTGGCTATGTGAAAATTACAGCTCTGATCCGGTAGCTCAATACTTAGTAGATGAACGGGAATTGTGGTTTATCCCCGTGATCAATCCTGATGGTTATGTGTATAATGAATCCATCGAACTAAATGGTGGGGGGATGCATCGTAAAAATCGCCGGGATACAGGTTGTGGCGACGGCACAGCGCGCGGTGTGGATTTAAACCGTAATTATGGATATAAATGGGGTGAAGGTTCCGGCTCATCAAACAATCCATGTTCAGATACATTCAGGGGAGATTCTGCTTTTTCAGAACCGGAAACCCAAGCTGTGCGTGATTTTATTCTGGCTCATGAATTTTCTAATGTGCTTCATTATCATTCCTTTTCTAATGTGCTGATTCATTCATGGGGCGATGGGTCTCTTCCGGATGAACCGGATTTGACTACAATTAGGGAAATCGGCTGGGAAATGTCAAGGGTTAATGGTTATGAAGTCGGAACCGGGTATGAAACCATTAGATATGGAGTGAATGGTGATGCTGTGGATTGGTCCTATGGAGATGCAGGGCTTATTTCATACACTCCAGAAGTTGGGTCGTTCCAGGATAATTTTTGGCCACAAGAAAACAGGGTGATTCCATTATGCCAGGATCAGTTATATTCAAACCAGATTTTCGGTTTGGTGGGTGGCGCTGATTATATTTTATATGAAGCGGATGCATCGAATATACAAGGTGATACAATCCATTTAGCAATAACAATTCAAAATCGTGGATTGATGAATTCGGATGGAAATGTCATCATCGATTTACAACCCTATGATAATCTCGGTTCCTTTATACAGTTAAATAATAATATTGATGAAATACCTGCTCGGAGTTCCACGGAAATAGAGAGATCTATTATTTTTCCTGATAAAGTCCCCTATGGAATAGAAGTTGGGTTCACAATTTCAATATTTGATAATAGCAGCTTTTTTAGGGTTGACACATTTACTGTAATAACCGGGACACCTTTTGAACTTTTTGCAGAAAATGCTGAGGTAGAACTTGATGCCTGGAATGCCACCGGATCATGGGGCAGGACAACTGCGAGTGCAAATTCAGGTGTTTATTCAATTACAGATAGCCCAGATACTAATTATAGCAAGAGCACTGAATCCACCATTTCCCTAGTAAATCATTTAAAATTGGTGGACGTTAACTATCCGAGAGTTATGTTTGCAGCTAAGTGGCAAATTGAGAATAACTATGATTTTCTTCGTTTTCAAATTTCAACCGATGGTTCACATTGGACGTCATTGCCGGGACGCTATACCCAACCCGGTGCGGGACGAGGAACACAAACAGCAGGTGAACCAGGGTATGAAGGTCAATCAGAGTGGATGGAGGAAACGATTGATTTACCATCCTATGCCGGTGAATCACAAGTTTTTTTCCGTTTTATTTTTACATCTGATTGTGCTGACAACAGGGATGGCTTTTATTTTGATGATTTTCGGATTCTTGGATATCCGAATTTTTTACCGGGAGATATGGATGGAGATGAACAGCAAACTATTTTTGACGTATTAACTATTGTTGATTTAATTTTTAGTGAAGATGAATTAAATGCATATCAGATAATGATGGGTGATGTAAACTTCGATGGACAAGTAACAATTATTGATGCCTTGACACTGGTGAATATTATACTCCAAGATTGAAGAATAAACGTACTTAAGTAGCACATTCTTGAAAATCGCATAATACGATAAAAATATTGGTATATCACAGATAGACATCCGAAAATGTAATAGAGATTTTGAAAAGGATAATGTCAATTATTATCACCACCCCACAAGACCCCTCCTCGTATGAGGAGGGGATTTAGGGGAGGTGGGAAAACACTGTAAAAAACAATGAATTAATGGTAAGATATAGTAGTTTATTGAATAATGGAGCAAAACTTGAGTAAACGCATATCTATTATACTCGTAATTATGGGATTGTCATTGGACGTATTGTTAGCTGGTAAGGTTTGGGTATTTTTTACAGATAAGAATTCTTCAAAAAAAGCAGAGATAATCCTGCATGAAAAAACAATTCTGCGAAGAACGAAAGTAGGTATTACATATACTTGGTACGATATTCCGGTTTCGCCTGAATATATTACTGCTGTAAAAATGATTGGAGCTGTAATACATCGTAAAAGTAAATGGCTGAATGCTGTATCTGTTTCCGGTAATGAGGGACAAATGAATACGATCAGAGAGCTTCCGTTTGTGAAAAAAATCCAACCGGTTGCTGTTTTTAAAAGAAAGAAAGAAAAATTATTTACACCATCTTATACACCCAAAAGCTTTTCAACCGACTCATCATTTTATGGTTTTGCCTGGGAACAGATTGAACAAATCAATTGCCAAGCGGCTCATGAAGCAGGGTATTATGGTCAGGGTGTAAGAATATTAATATTAGATACAGGTTTTAATACAGAACTATCCGTGTTTGATTCCTTGAATATTATTGATGAATGGGACTTCATAAACGAGGATGGAAATACAGCAAATGAAAATAATGATGCTGCAAACCAGCATAACCACGGAACGATGGTATTTTCAACAATGGCCGGTTATGATCCGGGATATTTGGTGGGTCCGGCCTACGGTTCAGAATTTTTATTAGCGAAGACGGAAGATGTAACGTCTGAATCTATAGTGGAAGAAGATAATTATGTTGCGGCGTTGGAGTGGGGCGAACAAAATGGCGCTGATGTGGTTTCATCGTCTTTGGGTTATCTGGACTGGTATTCTTATTGTGATATGGATGGAAACACCGCTGTGACCACCAATGCTGTGGATATTGCTGTCAGTTTGGGTATAGTCTGTGTAACCGCAGCCGGAAATTGGAGTACTGAAAATCCGCCGCCTAATCCATGTGATACTTTATACTATTATATTTCAGCTCCGGCAGATGCGGATTCTGTCATAGCAGTGGGTGCTGTAAATCGTGACGGTATTATCGCCTCGTTCAGCTCCCACGGCCCGACCTATGACGGCCGGATCAAACCGGAAGTCTGTGCTCGAGGTGTCAGCACTTGGGCCACCAATCCAAATTCAAACTCATATACTACAGCAAGCGGTACATCTCTATCGGCTCCATTAGTCGGCGGAGCCGCAGCTGTGATTTTAAGCGCCAATCCGGATTGGACACCCATGCAAGTACGGGAAGCGTTGATGATGACCGCTGACCAATCTGATAATCCGGACAATGATTATGGATATGGTATTATTAATGTTATGGCTGCGATTGATTATGATACAAGTTCCATAAATGATGAAATTTTACCGGAAGATTTTTCGATATTGAATGTGTATCCAAATCCGTTTAACCCCACCACAACCATCCGTTTTAGCGTAGAGACATTGCATGCAATGTCTCTACATATTTTTGATATAAACGGACGGCTTGTGGAAACATTAATTGATGGCATTGTTAATCCAGGGGTATATAAAATTGAATGGAATGCATCCAATGTTGCAAGTGGTGTCTATCTTCTTCGATTAAAAACGATAAATAACGTATATACCAAAAAGATCACATACCTTAAATAAATTATAAAATAATAAGATTATACTTGCCTGTGGAAGTATAATATCAGAAATTAGGTCTCGCCGGCTTATTTGTCATGAGTAAAAACTTCATATTTATATTGGCTTTGGGCATTTTGTCCCCTCTACTGCTATGTGCTGCAGTAGACGATGAACCTATTTCCATTAATCTGGAAGCTTATGGCGGGACTGAATCCATCCTGCTAATATGGGATCTCCCTCCGGAGAGTGATATTGCCTCCATCCAATTATTTCGTAGTAATGATATAATATCTTTTTTTGAAATAATTAATCTTGACGAAATGATTACAGATCGGTATTTAGATAAGAATGTTCAAGCCGGGGATCTTATGTTTTACAGAATAGAGATTCAAATGTTTGATGGTACACTCTATTCAAGCCCCTTTCAAACACCCGCCTTGGCCAGACCTTTAGATACTCTGGAAAAAGAGAGAATTATGGAATCAATTGTAAATGAATATCCTGAAACGATTTTTTTCATAGATGAAATCGTTGATATTCATTCTTTTAATAGCGCTTTGTGTTATGATTTTTTCGTGAAACAGTTTCCGATAAAAATTGAAAATATTCACATTTTGCAAATGTACCTGGTAACAGAAGAAGTAGATTTTTCATCTTTTATTGATGTATTCACCTTAGAAGGGTTGAAGGGAATAAAATTCTTGTTTGATGATTTTGATATCGAGGTCATTGAAAATTATATTGATGATTCTTTTCAGAAACTGGAACCTATTTATAGACAAAATTTGCTGTTATCTCCGGCAGAGTGGAACGTGGAAAAACTCAATTTATTACGAATAATAACTGCAAAGTTTGAAGCCGGAAGGGACATTTATTATAAAGATCAGATTTTTCTGGAATCGTTACCGGAAATGAGGATTGCTGGATTAATCAAAGACGCAGAAACTGTTAAAGTTCAACTAATTCAAATTGTTGAAACTGCTTCTCCAATTCAATTAAAAAATGGTGATGAAACAGTTGAAGTAAATTTGTTTGAAAATCCCACGACAACACTCATTCCGGAAACCTGGGATTATGTGGAACTTTGGCTGGATAATAGGCTGTTACAATCTGTTCCGATGATTTATGAAAAGGGAACCATGACCATTTCATTGGATGATCAATATATTTTTAATGATGAATCCCACACTGTTCAAACAATAAAGTCAATTCCGGATCATGAATATGAATTAAATGAAATTGGCTTTAAATCCTTCGATAACAAATTAAGTATTGAAATTGCAGGTCAATCAGAAGGATTCAAGGAATTGGGTGTTTTTATTGATGATTCATTATTATTTGAATGGAGAACGTCTCCGTCATTTAATGTCTCTTATTTGGATTCGAGTTCAATCTTGCCTGATAATAAACATTTCGGCTGGCTGCATTTATGCCAATTTGAAAATAATAAATGGGAAATCATAGAAAGTCGTCCGTTAAAATTAGATAGTACATATCATGAAGGAAAAGTACCGGATCTGGGCGGTTGGAGTGAACTTTCTTTTATAACATTTGGGGAAGCGAATGATATAACAAAAAGTATCCAAGTCAGCCAAATGATTCCTGAAATCTTTGCGTTATATCAGAACTATCCAAATCCGTTTAATTCAAGCACAAAGATTACGTTTGATTTATTGGAAGCATCAGTCGTGAGTTTATTTGTGACAGATGCCAGAGGACGAAAATTAACTGTATTTTTAGATGAAGTGTTTTTAACAAATGGTGCGTATTCATTTAACTGGTCAGGTGAATTTCATTCCAGTGGTGTATATTTTATTACCATACAAGCACAAGCAGGAGAATTTCTACCGGTGGTTATGAGCCGAAAAATGATATATTTGAAATAATTAAAAAGAGGTTAGGTTATGCAGGAAGATCAATTTGATGATGAATTAGCTCGCATGGACGAATTGGAGCAATCGGAATCACACGGTATTAATGAGGGTATAACTTTAGATGCCCCACTCTCCAGCCTCAAACTGCCTCAGCCGATTGTTGTATCCAGTGGGACATCAATAAAAGAAGCAGTTATGAAATTACAGGAAAAATCACTTGGCTGTCTTTTGGTTGAAGATAAAAACAAGTTGATTGGTATAATGACGGAAAGAGATATCTTGCTCAAAATCACCGGTAAAGGCCTGGACTTTGATAAAGAAATTGTAGGCGACTTTATGAGTGGTGATCCTGAATATTTAAAAATGGAAGATGCCGTGGCATATGCGTTGAATATAATGGTTTTCAGTGGTTTTAGACATGTTCCCATCGTTGATGATAATAAAAAGTCAGTTGGAGTGGTTTCGTTGGTTGATATCGTTCAACAAGTCGCTTATACATTGAGTGATGAGGTTTTGAATTTACCTCCGCTACCCCAACGCGAAGGTTTTGACAGGCCTGAAGGTGGTTAATGACTAACCGGCTATTAGAGGGCTTTGTAAAACCTATTGCACAAATTAAAAAGTCTAAAATTCGTCTGCTTTTCGTTAGAAAACTTGTCCATAGCCCCGCTATTGACTACGTTTCCCGCCTTCCCGCCTGCCACAATTATAATAAAAAGAATGGGGCGGGCAGGAATCAGGCAAATTTTACATCTTTTTTCTTCACACATCAGGTTTTGCAAAGCCCCCTATTAATCATTTCCATAGCAATATTTATTGGCGGTTGTGCGACACATCCTACAGTGAGCACAACACGAATGGAAACGGGTGAAAAAAAATATGGATGGAGTTGGTCGGCAGAAAATGTATTTCCATATCTCTGGTATCGATATGGCTTATCCGATAAAAGTGATATAGGCTTACGCGTTGGTTTACCAATCTATGGCACAGGTATTGATTATAGTAGAATTTTGTATTCCAAAAAAAATAAATGGGATGTGTTGAATATAGCTTGGAGCTTGAATCCAAATTATAATTCCGATTTTACCTATTATAAGTTCAAACAGCGAACCGGCAAAGGAGATACTCCAGGGGCTATTTCCTGGTGGGGGTTGAGGATGATGTATATACATAAAGGAATAACGGATGGTTCTAGTACACGAATTGGATTTTTATTGGGCGGCCAGCCTAATGAAAAATGGGGATATGAGTTAGGGTATAATCATGATTTTAATTCTATGCCGATTACGAAACTGTTTGATTTTAATTGGAATAATACTGTAAAAAATGATAAAAATTTGAGTAAACGATATGGAGATACACCCCATGTAGACCCCGGATCAGGCCTGCCCACCGAATATTCACGTATAACAGGAATCTCATTTCGTATATTTGTAAATCTTGGTTTAAGATCTTCTGAAAAGACAGAATAGTCATTAGTCATATTTCATATTGGCAAATATGAATTCTATTCAACCTGACAAGGTAAATGGAAAAGAGTTGGTTCAATCTCTGTCAGATTTATTTATACAAGTTGTAAAAATTGACCATATTGATCCTCCGAAAGAGCATCCCATTATATTACTCAATGCAGTAAAAAATATTATCGGGGATGACAGAGATAATCCTTCAGATGATCTATACCAATTCTCTAAAATTATTATAGATAGTTTTTCAACACGGAAGGATGATGAATCCTTATGGGAAAATGTCAAAGCGGATGGGGTTGGATTAACTGTTTTTACAGATGAAGTAGAACGTGCAGTAATGACAGGAAATCGGGATGATGCTGGAGGTGAAACGGCTAGGCAAATAATGGCATCAAATAATTCACCTGCAATTTTAGAATTATTGGCAGAATTAGCCATACATAACGTTGATGATCTTGGATTGTTCACGTTTCATTGGTTACGCAGTTATTATTTTCACCAAAACGAAAAAGAGTTATGGTTTTATGCAAGATGCATAATTTCAGAAATGTTTAAGTGCGAGTTAGTATCCATTTCAAATGAGTCTGATTTGGCTCCGGAATCCCTTATTCATAAAATGATTACACCCAGCCATATGAAAACTATTCCGCTTTTTTCAGCAATGATAAGGTTGTGGGATGGTGATTATGTGCGTATCAAGACGTTTAAAAATGCAATTTCCGGGTGGTTAAATGCGCAGCGCTTTAATCGAGAAACAACCAAAAATAGTTCAACCGATAAACTGGAAAAATATCATTTACATGGAGGACGGTATTTTATTGATATAGCTGAATCGATTGTAAAAAATAATCCACCCAATGAAGCGATTCACCAAATTGTACATTTGGAAGCATTACGTGGTATTGCAAAAAATGCCGGACCAGAATCATTTCAGCAAATAGCTAACTGCATTAACTTCATCGTTAGAAAATCGTGAAAATAGGACCCTATAAATTATATAGTATTGAAACCAGTGAATTTGCTCTGGACGGCGGAGCTATGTTTGGTATTATTCCAAAACCATTATGGGAGAAACAGGCTCCTGCCGATGATCATAACCGCATTTCCATGGTGACACGATCATTGCTCTTGGTTAGTGATGAACATAAAATAATTGTAGATACCGGAAATGGAACAAAGTGGCGGGAAAAATTCAAAGATATTTATCGTATTGAGTTGGAAAATCTCAATTTAGAAAAATCATTAATCAAATACGGATATACCCCTGATGATATAACGGATGTATTTTGCACCCATCTTCATTTTGATCATGTGGGTGGAAATACAAAGGTTGTTAATGAAAAAATTGAACCTGTTTTCCCTAATGCAACCTATTGGATACAGAAGGAAAATTGGGAACTTGCGAATTCTCCCAGTGAAAAAGATGCAGGCAGTTTTATGAGTGATGATTGGTCTGTTTTAGCTGAAAATGGGTTGATTCGGTTTGTGGATGGAAAAGAATCTTTTCTTCCGGGCATTGAACAACACTTGACTTACGGGCACACCACCGGAATGATGCATCCCATCGTGACTGATTCTTCTCAAAAATTGATTTACATGGCAGATCTGATTCCTATGGCTGCTCATATACCTCTTCCTTGGGTCATGGCATACGACATTCATCCTGTGCAAACAGTGGAGGAGAAGCGAAAGATACTTCCCAAGATCGTAGATGAAGAATGGATCGTATTTTTTGAACACGACCCTGTCTTTCAAGCGGCTAAAGTACAATATGACGGTAAACATTACAGATTAAAAGAATCGGCAACCATCAGTGAATGATCAGGAAAAAATGGAAGAATTGTATTTAATGGGGTTGGAAGCATATCATAAAGAGGATTATTTTGATGCCCATGAATACTGGGAAGACTTGTGGTCGGACTATTATTTTGATGATAGAAAATTTATCCAGGGATTGATCCAACTTTCAGTCAGTTTTTTTCATTTACAGAATGATAATTTGAATGGAGCCAAAGGGTTGATGCATAAAAGCATAGAAAAATTTGATGGTTATAATGGATTACAGAGAAATATTGATGTTGATCATTTAAAAGAACAAATGAAAGTTGTTCAAAAACATTATGATTGTATTATGAGTGTCGCTGAATTTGATTGGAACTTAATACCGGAGTTGATTTGATTATGCATGTAGGATTATTCATAAAAGATTTTGAATTGGGAACAAAAGTATCCGCAAAACTAACAGAGCTGGATTCTACGTTTGAATTTTATGAAAAAAGTATTGATATCCCTGAAAAAACGAAATTATTGGTCATTGATTTGGACCATGAAGAAACTGGGAATGAGTTTTTCATACATCAGTTGTCTTTGGATCGAGTGGATGTTCAAATTATCGGGTATATGAAACAAATTGTAAAAGAAAAACATGATAAATTCAGAATAGCAGGCTGTAATGTCATTTTACCAAAATCATCTCTGGTTAAAAACTTGTCCACATTTATTAGGATTTAATGAGCCTACTCCGGAAAGGGGTTCCCGCCTGCCGGTCGGGCAGGAAAACCCCAACTTGGGTTGTTATTTCCCAAACCTCCGCCATAAATGACGGGGTAAGTGAATTTCCTTATTACTCTGATAAATGGATACTTACCCCATCCTTTAGGTTGGGGCGTAGACATTCTGAAAGACTGGGGATTTATCCCCAAATGATCTTTTCGGAGCCGACTCTTGAATGAAAGAAAACAAAGCACGTAGGGTTGAACGAGCTGCGGAAATTGTGGAGCAGTTAAAAAAAGAATATCCCGATGCAGATTGCTCATTAACCTATAGCAGCGCCCACCGATTATTAGTAGCAACTATTCTTTCGGCTCAATGCACTGACCACCGGGTAAATCAAGTAACACCCGGTTTGTTCAACAAATACCCCACACCTTCAGATTTTGCTTATTCCGATGTAAATGAATTGGCGAAAGATATTCATTCTTGTGGTTATCATAACCAAAAGGCAAGGAGCATTCAAGGGTCCTGCCTGAAAATTGTAGAAGAATACAATGGACAAGTACCGGATACATTAGATGATTTAATTAAATTACCCGGGGTGGGAAGAAAAACAGCTAATTGTGTTTTGGGTCAATATTACGGTGTGCCATCATTAGTGATTGATACACATATGGTGAGGATTATGAATCTACTTGGGCTTACTAGATCAAAAGATCCAAAAAAGATTGAATTTGAATTGATGGACATATTTGAAGAAAAAGACTGGGTGAAATTAACTCATTTGATCATCGATCACGGAAGAGTCGTGTGCATCGCCAGAAGACCCCAGTGTGGTGAGTGTGTTCTGTCAGATTTATGCCCTTCCAGCACAGTGTAATAATAGAGACTTTCGCAAAACCTATTGCACAAATTTTAACTCTTTTTTCTTTACACTCAAGGTTTTATATAGGTCTCTTATATACCCTAATTCCGACATTGGGTAAAAAAACACCCCTTAAGTGTGTAAATTTCAGGTAGATAAACCCTTTCAAACACACACCCAAAGGGTGAAAACATATGCAAAATAAAATATTACCATTTTGGGTCAAGCAATCCAAAACCAAATTAACAGACCGAGGTAGTTTAGCGCTGGTAGATGAATTTTTATTGGGACTCAAATTTACAAAAGAATTGGGTAAAGTACTGACAACACAACCCGAATAATTCATTAGGAAAATTATCACTTACCCTACCATAAGGCCGAATTTTGGTAATATCAATATTAGAATTTGGGGTTAATTTCGTTGAGGCTAATGATAAACATGTTGTACAAACTTTTTCGGTCATATCCATATTTACCAAGGGTTTAAAGATTTCCTCTACAACTTCCGTATTAACCATAAGCATGTTATTGACTAAAAACTATATAGCATTTATCTTAAAGGATGGCGAACAATTCTTTTGCTACGTGGGAAAATGAATTATTTGAGTTTCTTTCGTTTCTTTTATCTTAAAACAAAGATTGTAGTTCTAGTCGCATTGAATTCTGCCGGCATATTATCAATATTATTTGCCCAGCAAAATGACATAAAATTCGATCACATCTCCATTGAACAGGGTCTATCTCAAAGTAGCGTGACCTGTACCGTTCAGGATCACAAAGGATTCATGTGGTTTGGTACACAGGATGGTCTGAACAGATATGATGGTTATCGTTTCACCGTGTATAAACACGACCCCGACAACCCCAATAGTCTGAGTAACAACTACATTCGAGCAATATATGCAGATTCCAATGAAATAGGGAATGTGCTCTGGGTTGGAACCTGGGGCGGTGGGCTAAACAAACTCGATCAGGAAACAGGGATATTTTACCATTACAAGCACGATCCTGAAAATCCCAAGAGTTTAAGTAATGATTACATTAAATCGATCTACATAGACAATACGGGCGACCTATGGATTGGAACTGATGGTGGTGGACTCGATATGTTTATTCGCGAAACAGAGACATTTTACCATTACAAGCACGATCCCCATAATCCTAACAGTTTAAATAACGACTACGTAAACTCAATTCACTCTAACCCTAATGAACTTGGAAATGTTCTCTGGATCGGAACAAGAAAAGGGTTGAATAGGTTTGACTATGATACAAAATCGTTTACCCATTATATTCATGATTCTGAAAATCCCAATAGTATAAGTTCCAATAACGTTTCCTCAATTTATTCTGAGCCCGAAGAACCAGGAAGCGCTCTTTGGGTTGGTACCTGGGGAGGAGGTCTAAACAGGCTGGACCGGGAAACCGGAATCTTTTACCACTATGAAAACGATCCCGAAAATCCTAATAGTCTCACTAACGATTATATTCAATCAATCCATGTAGATCCATCAGGAGTGGTATGGGTCGGAACGGATGGGGGTGGACTTTGCCGACTCAATTGGGATGATCGGAAGACGGGAGTATTTGCTCGTTATCAAAATGAACCCGCAAATCAAAAGAGTCTTAGTCACGATTATGTACTATCCATTTATGAGGATAAATCAGGAGCGATTTGGTTTGGAACCTGGGGAAGTGGACTCAGTAAATTTGATCCATATAAATATAAATTTTTGCACTATAAACACGATCCTGAAAATCCCAACAGCTTGAATTCTAATACCATCACAGCAATATATGAGGATCAATCCAAAGTACTCTGGATTGGGACACTGGGTGCCGGTCTCAATAGATGGGACCGGGATACATCAACTTTTGCCCATTACACGCACGAACCTGAAAACCCGAATAGCCTGATTGACAATGCGGTGTGGACAATTTATCAGGATCATATAGGGAGACTGTGGGTCGGAACAAGTGGGGGATTATCCCGACTCATCCGGGATGAACATGGGGTGGAAACTTTTGTGCACTGGACCGTTGATCCAGACAATCGCAATAGCCTCAGTAACAAGGGTGTCCGAGCGATTATTGAAGATCGATCCGGCATGCTCTGGATTGGAACCTTAAACGGTCTCAACAAGATTGACCCGGAGACAAAACGAGCTACTCGATATTTGCACGATCCCCAAAATCCCAATAGTCTTAGTCATAACAGTGTCAGTACGATTCATGAAGATCAATGGGGTACGCTCTGGATCGGCACCCAGAGTGGTTTGAACAGATTGGACCTGAGAACCAAGACAACAATCCGTTTTCTACATGATCCTGAGAATCCCAATAGCCTGAGTTTTGACGAAGTGTCGACAATCCACGAAGACAAGAATGGTATCTTATGGATTGGAACTTATGGCGGAGGTCTTAACAAATTTGATCCGAAAAATAGTTCATGGACTCATTATAGAGAGAAAAATGGACTTTCGAATGATGTCATCTACGGTATCCTGGAAGATGATTATGGCCATCTCTGGATTAGTACCAACAATGGACTATCAAGATTCAATCCAAGAACAGAAACATTTCGAAACTACAGTATCCAAGATGGACTCCAGAGCAATGAGTTTAATATGGGAGCCTACCACAAAAGCCGCATTGGAGAGATGTTTTTTGGAGGAATCAATGGGTTCAATACTTTCTACCCAGAGGATATAAGGGACAATCCATACAATCCCACAATTGTCATCAGTGATTTTCAGATATTCAACAAATCAGTTT
>JADFRD010000046.1 GCA_022561485.1 Fidelibacterota bacterium
ATAAACACGGACATGGCCAGGTCTATATGAGGTGACGTTCCCATCATTGTATTTTGCTCCAATGGCTACCCGGCTACCGTCAGATGATAGGGATACTGAATGGCCTGATTGATCATGGGCAGCTTCACCATCAATATCTGACCCAAGCTGGGTCCAGCTACTACCACCCCAATTATAAACACGGACATGACCTGACCAATTACCATTCCCATCATTATATGGTGCCCCAATGGCCACCCGGTTGCCGTCAGAGGAAAGGGAAACAGACCAGCCTGCATTGTCACCATCATATTCACCATCAATATCGTTGCCAAGTTGTGTCCAGCTTCCCCCACTGTAATTATAAACTCGAATATGGCCTGAATTGCTGCCATAAATACCTGTTCCATCATTTTCTGGTGCTCCAATGGCCACCCGACTACCGTCAGAGGAAAGAGAAACTGACCAGCCGGATCGGTCATTTCCAGCTTCTCCATCAATATCGCTGCCCTTTTGCGTCCAGGTTGTACCATTATAATTATAGACACGGACATGACCGGCATTAGTACCGCCACCATCATTTCCGTACGCCCCAATAGCCACCCGGTTGCCGTCAGATGAAAGGGAAACCGAATAGCCTGAATAGTCACTAATAGCCTCACCATCAATATCGCTGCCCAGTTGCGTTTGGGCAAAAACGACTGAAAGAGTAAAAAAGCTAATAATTAAGGTTTTTGTTAGTGTCTGCATTAACGCCGTTTTCTGATTACTACGCATTCACAACCCCATGCCCTTTGGATTGAACTAACCATGTTAGTTCACCATCAACACCCCAATACGCTCCGCTACCCAGTACAGTCGTAAACTCCTTACAGGACAGGCAGGGAAGGCGGTTGATGGACTCCATATCTTCTTTCCGCAATGTTTGGTGGTTATTCTGCATTCACAACTCCCCGTGTTGGATAAGCAGCCCCGGTTGTCCGTTTTAAACCTTTCAAAGGTTTGCCTGCCCGCCTGTTTTTTGGCGGGAAACCTTTGAAAGGTTCATTGAGGGTAAAACCTTTGAAAGGTTTCATGAGTAATATGTATTTATTCATTCGAACATATACTCTTTTAGTACGCTAATTTCTTCCATTGTGGTTGCCCGGAAAATATGCAAAGATTTAAATATCCCATTCATGAGGTAAACTAAAATGGAATACAAAGCAATCGTTAAACAGGAAGATGGCTGGTGGATCGGCTGGCTGGTGGATTTTCCCGGTGTTAACGCACAGGAAAAAACACACGATGAACTAATTGAATCACTAAAAGTCTGCACCAGAGAAATGCGGGAACTGGACGTAGAGATTCCAGAAGATGCCCAATTAGAAACAATCGAAGCGTAGTTAATATCCATTCACAACTCCTGCTTTAATACTGTCATCGCGAAGGAGTCCCGACACTTGAGTCGAGACGACTGCGGCGATCCCCAGCCACTATGATTGGAGATTGCGTCTCCGCCAACCGGCGGATCGCAATGACAATAATGGCTATTGCGCATTCACAACCCCTTCGCCAAACCCTTTGATCTCAATGGGATTATCATCGGCGTCTACCAGTTCACAATTTGTATTATAAGTAATCGTAGATAACCCACTTGCCGAGGCTGAAAACACAATACTCATAAAACTGCCCGTGCCGGAGACGGATGTTGAATCAGCGCCTAAAAAAACTGTGTAGAGTTCAATCTTCCCTGAATTTTCAGTTTCGGTGAAATAAATGGGATCCTGCAGATCCGAAAAGAAGGTTCCCGGATTCACCGTCATAAGCAGGAGTTTATTCCTGTCGTAATTAATATTGATGTACGCTCCAGCTACATCCTCCACATTCAAAGCATAAACACTCACTGTAAAGGTTTCCCCGGAATTGACATTGATCTCATCCGGAAAGAAGACTAAGGCAGGTGTTTCCATACCTCCTTCTTCTGCCGCTTCCTCATCCAGAGGATTATCGTAGGATTCCATGGGTACTTCACAGGAAAGAAAAATCCACAGAAAGGATATTAACACAAAAATTATATTACCCCTCTTGTAACGGGATTGTCCAGTTTGCTTTCCTTGTTGTAGTACAGACAAGAATGTCTGCAGTACCTTTCTTTGTTTAATTTTATGAAAAAATATGTTCATCTAATCCAGCGGAATTGAAAGTGAAAATTGGAATTGGTCTGTATGTTTGTCATAAGCTAATTGTATGGGCATTTCATTTAAAGCGGTCTGGTTTGGTTTCGGTCCCACGATATAGGCGTGCACTGCATTGGCCAGCCAAACGGCTCCTGCAATTCCGGCCATGGTTTTCAAGGCATCGTTGGCATTATCCATATCGTTGTGGCTGGTTTGTGACTGTGCCTTATACTGGGCAATAAGAGCGGGATCGGTCTCATTTGTATACAGAGTTTGATAATTATTGTAGTCGTCAAAGGCTGTCTTATAATTGCTGTAATTCATGAAGATTAACCCACCAACGACGGCTTCAGCAGCGATCCAGCCGTAACCCCAGAGTTTCTTTTCTGAATAAAACTGCCCAAACCCGGGGAAGAATAATGACCGCATCATAGCGCCCATTTTGGTTTTTCCTGCCTTCTGGTTTTGTTGCGCAAGAAATGCCGATGTACCCATACGTTTTTTCTGGACTAAACTATTGGGTGGATCAAGGCCAAGAATGGTCCAAGCAAGGATTTCAATTTCCGTAATGAGGCCATCTACTTTTCCTTGATAGGTTACGCTCTGCATATTTTCTGCGGCGCCGGTGGCTACGGAAAACATTTTCACATCAATGGTATAGGTATCTCCTAATTTCCCAATGGCGCCGCTCACCATAAATTCTACACCCAGCATGGCCCCAACTTCCGCTGCGCATTCAGCACTGGTACATTCACCGGATTCAAATCCCTGCTCATCCAAAACGTCCTTCATGGTTCCACGCTCTACCATGAGTACTTTTTTGGTGCCGGACATGGCAGAACTGAAGCGATCAGTCAGTGTTTGTGCCTCCAGTATGGATATCCCTCTGCCTTCAAAATCCAATACAGCAACAGTGGTTTTGGCTTCTTCTCCTGTGCGTTTCAGTTTTAATCGAGTAGGCGCTTCCAGTCCAACGATCTCCCATGCCAAAATTTCCATTTCCGTAAGCAATCCGGAAATATCGCCTTTATGGGTGACGCTTTTTGTCTGAATCGTTTCACCGGTCTCAACCGAAAACATTTTTGCATCAATGGTGTAGGTTTTGCCCATAAGCCCGATGGCGCCGCTGATCATGTACTGCACACCCAATAATTGTCCTACTTCTGACGCACATTCGTCCGTAGTACAGCCCGCCTGCTGGAAGCCCTGTTCTTCCATAATCTTATCTACTGCTTTCCGCTCGATGAGACGCACTGCTTTGGTGTTACCTATTTCCGTGCGCATGCGCTCTGAAAGTGTCTGTGCTTCCTGTTGACTGACTCCCCGGCCTTCAAAATCCAGGATAGCGACGGTGGGTTTCCCGGAACCGGGTTCAGTTGTGAATTGAGCTGGAAGAATGGTAAATAATGTGGAAAAAAGAAAGAGGGACTTGATTAATGATATAAATATTTCCCTCGCACCGTCATCTGACGGTTTAGATAACAAGCATTTTATATCTTCAATTTTTGTCATAACAGTTCATTATGCACCTGTTTGACTAATATTTATCACTTAATGTGACTGATTGAATATGATGAAGAAAAGATTAAAGTCAAAGAATAATTGACTGTTTCAACCTTTCAAAGGTTTCCCGCCAAAAAAACAGGCCGGCAGGCCCGCCAAAAAACGGGCGGACAGGTGCGGTGAAATGTATTCCAGTAACTGGAAGCTCCGACCCAATGATAACCTGGAGTAGTATTCAGTGCAATGGGATCAAAAGACATAAAAGCGCCTTTAACACCATTACCCGCCTGTCCATGAACCATTACATTGTAGATTTCAGCTTCATTCGCAACATTGCCATTACTATCCAGAACACCCGAATAAGCAGTCATATCAATAGTATAACCTTCAACAGCTTCAACACCGTCTAACCAGTTGGTGCGGCCCGTTTCATAGTCCAAATCTCCGGATCATAGTTCAGATACAAAGAATCTGATAGGAATCCAGCCTGCGCAGTCTACAGCAGAAGGTGGATACATTGTCCCATCTGAAGTATACGGATAAGACATCTTGTGCAGTGATATCGTCAATTCTTGATCGCCTGTGCCCCATTCATACACTGGAACATTGATGCTCTTTTAGAATTCGATCAGTTGGCATTTGAAATACTGTCCACATTGCATCACCGGGCCTCATAATGAATTCTCCGTTCCAGCCGCCAGGTGGATGATAAGCGAGTGTGTCGGCAAAGCCGCGATTATTTCTCACATAAGTATTGCGATGACTAAAACCTGGGATGTGGACTATTCCGCGGAATTAAATTTGTTTTGAAATTGTGTCTGATTTATTACCGGTTCAAGGACAAAACCGTCTTGAAACTTCCTAGGAATGGGTTGAGATTGTTCTTTCCCTTTATCTGCTTGAGCAAACAGAATAGATGTAAATAGAATTCCTGTTATGATTCTACTAAATAACAAAATGATTCTCCGGTTTAGAGAAATTACGACGTAAAACGTAAAGCGTAAAACGTAAAAAATGGCTTGATTTATGCCACTGCTACTGCAACTTAACCTAAAGAAATCCCCTTCAATTCAAACTCATTTGCGCTTTCAATCTTCACCCTGCAAAATTCGCCTTTTTTAACGGCACCTTTTATATGGACAATCTGGTCCACTTCCGGCGAATCGAATTCCGTCCGACCAACGGAAACGGTCTCCCCTACTTCATCCACCAAAACATCAAGTGTTTGACCAATTAAAGCCTGGTTTTTTTCCATTGAAATTTCCGCCTGAAAATCCAAAATGATTGCTTTCCGTTCATCTTTCACTTCAGCCGGAACGTCATCATTCAATTTAGCAGCTAGAGTATCCTCCTCCTCCGAATACGTAAACACGCCCAAGCGGTCAAATCTGATCTCATTTACAAAATCAACCAATTCATTGAATTCATCTTCGCTCTCCCCAGGATAACCGACAATCAATGTGGTCCTCAAGGCAATACCGGGATTGGCATCCCTTAAACGTTGAATTCGTTCGCGAATCATTTCTTTCCCCAATCCACGACGCATGGAAGTTAATATTTTATCAGACGCATGCTGGATGGGAATGTCCAGATAATTACACACCCTATCCGTCGCTGCTATAGCATCAATAATACGCTGTGATAAATGGGCCGGATGGGCGTAATGAATACGCATCCATTTTACCGAATCCGGTAATGATTTATCCAAAGCAGTGATCAGATCATTTAAATATACTTTTTTATCTAAATCCCAGCCATAAGAAGTGGTATCCTGGGCAATGATCAATAATTCCCTAACACCTTGGGCGGCCAGTCTTTGTGCTTCATCCACTATGGCCGGGATGGAACGGCTTTTCTGCAAACCCCGCATTAATGGAATACTGCAGAATGAACAGCCATTGTCACATCCTTCCGCAATTTTGAGATATGCATAATGACGGGGTGTCATCAACGACCGGAAAAACAACGGATCATCTTTGGAAAATTCTTTTCCGGTAATAAACTGGACAATTTCACGATGATTATTGGAACCGAAAATGCGGTCAATTTCCGGAATCTCTTTCGCCAACTCATCCGGATATCGTTCAGATAAACAACCCATCACCACCAATTGTTTAATATTACCGGATTTTTTCAGTTCCGCCGCTTGTAGAATGGTTTCGATGGATTCTTCCCGAGCCAGATCCAAAAAACCGCATGTATTTACAACAACAGTATCAGCACCTTCAGGTGTGTCTGTGATTTCAACTTGGTTTTGCTTCAATCCGCCCAGTAGGATTTCTGAATCTACCAGCGCTTTGGCACAGCCAAGGCTGATCATATTCAGTTTATGTTTCATTATTCCACATTATTCTTATTCATGACTTCAATTATTTATCAAAGTATTTTGATTTTTTCAAACTCGATTTAATTATTTTAAATCGTAATTATGTAAAGGACATTACATTTTACGTCTCACGCATTACACTTAAGGCTTTACGTTATAAATATTTTTTCTTTGCGCCTCTGCGGCCAGTTACATAATTATTCTTTGCGCCTCTGCGGCAATTCCCTGAATAGTTACAACCCAAGAAGCGAACTCACATATTTTTCAGGATTGAATTCATCTAAATCCTCTAATTCTTCACCCACGCCCATAAATCGTACCGGCAAATCCAATTCTTTCTTCAATGCAAACACAATTCCACCTCTGGCAGTACCATCCATTTTAGTCAGTACAACACCATCCAACTCAACACTCTTGGCGAACTCCCGTGCCTGATGAAGAGAATTCTGACCCAAGTTAGCATCGATGGTCATCATCGAATGAAAATAATAATCCGGAAATCTATCTCTGACAACACGAGCCATTTTTTCCAGTTCATTCATCAAATTCTTATACGTGTGTAAACGTCCGGCTGTATCCACGATGACCAAATCACACTTATCCGTTCTTCCGGACTTTAATCCATCAAACAATACGGATGATGGATCCTTTGAATGCTCATTACAAACCAAACGAACCTGCAAGCGCTTGTTCCATTGCTTGAGTTGTTCCACCGCAGCAGCGCGATATGTATCCGCTGCCACCAGCAGCACTTTCTTCCCATTTTGTTTATAATAATGGACTAATTTTGCCACTGTCGTTGTTTTGCCTGTCCCATTCACACCCACAACCAATAATACTGAAGGACTGAGTAAATCAAGTGCTGATTCTTCATGGAGTACATTCTGCATGTATATGGATACTTCATTTAAAAAGTTGTTTTTTGAATGCCTGGTGACGATATCCATAATATCATCAACGGTCCTTAAACCAAGGTCTGCGGATAAGAGCGTTTCCTCTAATCGCTCTAAAGATTCCGGTGTAACTTTTTCCTGAATCAAGCGAGTAAACGCACCGGAAACACGATCCCTGGAACGCCGCAGAGCGTTAAATAATTTTCCTAATATTGCCATGAATTATTTTGTCGCAGAATGTTTTGCGAAGGTGCGGATATATTTAATAAAGCTCACAGCCATAAGACCGGTTGCCACGTACAAGCAACTATTCGGTAACCAGTCAATTTGTTCGATTGGATAAATGTGCAGCACTATGGCAAGAGTGGTAATTCCCGCAGCCCATTTTCCGTACCAGTTTGACGATAATATATACTGATTGTGATTCAAATGATAGATCGCCGGCAATGCAATAGCAACATATCGCCCCAGATAAAACCAATAGAACCATGCCGGGAAAAGCCCTTCCATCACCAGATACGACGTGACAGCAAAAATGACAATAAAATCAGCTATCGGATCCAGCCATTTACCAAAGTGAGTTACTTCATGGGCAAGGCGGGCAAAATATCCATCCAGCGAGTCAGACAGAACAGCAAGGATAATGAGAATAAAAGCAATATTCCAATACTCATGCTGCAATGAATAAATGATAGGAATGGCCAACAACGCTCGAAACAAACTGATCATATTGGCCAATGTTAATATTCGAGTTGGATCAGAAAACTGTTCTTTAATTTTTTTCATTTGATATCGTTTTGAAAGGTTCAGTTATTAATAGTTGCTGATCCAAATCCAATATTTGATCACAAAATGAATAAATAAATTCTTTATCATGCGAAATAATGATCAACTGGTTACTTTTTAAATACAGCTGTAAATAATGGGCCAAATTTATCACTTGTTTTCGACCCAAACCAAAGGTGGGCTCATCCAATATCACTAAATCATAATTACAGTTCAAAAGCCAAATCGTCAAAATTAGTCTCAATGTGGACCATGGTAATTCCAAAGCTGTTTTATCTTTAATCTGTTCCCATTCAATCTGACAACTTTTCAGGTTGTTTATCGCATGGTTCATTTTCAATGGATCCAGTTTTTTAGCCTGGGTCAGCTGATCAATAAAGAGATCGATTGAATCGGCGCCAATCATTTTTTCCGGAAATTGTTCTAAATAGGCCATGGAAAGAGTATGACCGTTTTTGGATATTTGAATATCACCGGAGGAAGGTTTTTCTATGTCTAATAATATTTTTGCAAACGTCGTCTTCCCACTACCGTTCGAACCGGAGATCCCCAAAGCGCTGAAATTTTCGATGTCACAGTTCAATGAATTAAACACAGTGCTGCCGCCAGTATACGAAAATGATAATTGGTGACAATTTAATTTCAAATTCGATTCATCCGAATGGCGTTTAAACGAAGGGAATGGTTTGGTTTCTCCGCTCCATTCTAACAGTGATGATAATGATAATTCCCACGCAGTTTTACCGTATTTTAAGTCATGATGATCGCTGGTCAACCATAAAACAATGCACCCCGTTGATTCAATTTTATCATGAATGAACGAGAGCATTTTTTCTTTAGAATGCTCAATCAAAAATGATAGCCCATCATCAATCAAGACACATTTGGGTGACACACTGAATGCGGTGGAAATATTTAAGCTTTCCTTCTCACCACCGCTTAATGTGGCCGGATGGCGTTGATCTCCGCATTCAAAAATGAGTTCTTTCTTCAATTCGGTAATCTGGTTGAAAATCTCCTGAGTGTTACGACTTTTGCATTCAAGGGAAAACGCCAACTCACCGGCAACGGAAGCACTGACAATTTGTGTATCCGGATTTTGAAATACTTTTTGAATACCATTTGGACAGGAAACCGTTGATATTTCAAAATTAACAGTCTGGGTTCTTTCCGAGAGTATTTGATTGATAAAAGCTGATTTTCCTGTTCCGCTTTCTCCATAGATCACATGCAGTCCAGGACCAAATAAAAAGGTCTGATCAAAATCAAACCGCGGGAATGTTAACCTGAATTGGAGAAAGTCAGTCACGAATAATTCCCCTCACAACACGGGTTGCGGAACCCAGATTATTATGAATCACATTTGTCGCCGCAAAACTGCAATCCAGAAAATAGTCTTGATCCGAGAAGAGTTTGTCCAAAATAAAGTAAACGTCGTCAGAAGTATGGACTTCAAAACCACCACCGGCTTTGATGAGTTCCCCGGTAGCATGAAACTGCTCATTTCTGGGGCCGAACAACACAGGTACCCGGGCAATGGCCGGTTCCATGGTATTATGAACGCCGGTTGAGAATCCGCCGCCGATATACGCCACGTGTCCATGCCAGTATAATCGAGACAGAATTCCCACCACATCAACTATTACAACCTTCGCAATTGGCAAATTGACTGTTTTCTTTCCAAGGCGAACACTCGGCAATCCCTTTCCGCTGAAAAACAATTCAGCTCGGGAAATATTTTTTTCATCCGGATCATGGGGGACCCACACTAACGAAACATCATCGTATTTTTGCAAGATTTTAGCAAAAGCGTCCATAACAACTGGTTCATCTTCCAGATGGACGCTCCCGGCAATAATCCGTTTTTCCCGATCCAGAACCGATTGCGTATGAGAAACCGTAAACTCATCTGCTTTTTCTTTTACTTGATCATACCGGGGGTTGCCCAGTACCCTTAAAATTGGACTATTCTTTCCTTTTACCAGTTTTTGAACCTGCAGATAATCCACCTTATCAACTGTATAAATAGCCTTGAAGCAATGATATACACTTTGATAAAAATTTCTGAAAACAGGATATAATTTCTTGGTCCCTTTCATAAAGCGAGCGGCAAATAGTGTCGTGTGTATTTTCCTATTTTTTGCAATCCAAATAAGATTAGGCCAAATGTCATAAGCGGCAAAAATGATTTTTTTTGGACGTACAAGTTTTAGAGCCCTCCGAATTGTCCACAGAAAATCAAACGGCAGGTAAATCTTACAATCGATATGATCGTCGTGGACATTGTTATAACCGGATGGTGAGAAGAAGCTGACAACAATCTTGGCATAGGGTTCCACTTCTTTCAAACCGGCCAGCACCGGACGAATCTGTTCATACTCACCAAATGAAGCGGCATGGAACCAATAGGTCAGGTCATTATGATTAAGTGTTTTACTGAACTCCCTCAATGTACTGATTGTTTTTAACCTGCCAATAAATCCATGCCTTATTTTTTTATTAAAAACCATGGCAAAAATGGTTAAAATCATTAAGACCGGAAATAAAATTAAATTATATAAGAGTTGAAAAAGGATCGTCATGACTTTGCAATCATTTCATGTATTCTCGTACTGACTAAATCAGGAGTAATGGATGACATACAGTATTGTTCATTTCTGAAGCATGGTTGTTTTCCATTTTGAGAACAGGGCCTGCACCAAAGATCATTATTTTCAATCGTAACAGAATTTTGTAAAAATGTTCCACCGCCTGTTTCTCTGGAGGTGGGTCCCAGGATCGCCGCTGTGGGAATACCCAATGCTTCAGCGGCATGGGTTAATCCGGTATCACTGCCCAAAGCGAATCGAGCATTACTAATGATGGCCAGCGACCGACGGAGGTCTGTTTTCCCCTTCAGGTTTATCACTCGATTATCCTTAACAAAAATCTGATCACAAATAGAGTCATTTTTTGCTCCCAGAATCACAACGGACATATCTGATTTTTCCAGCACATTGTCAATGACAGAACGATATCCGTCCACAGACCAACATTTTGTTCCCCAGGCAGCACTGGGAATGATCACCATATATTTGTTGTTTAAGCCAGACAATATTAAATACTCATGGGCTTGCTTTTTCTCGTTGTCCGTTACGGTAAGAAATGAATCCGGGCAATCGGAAGATCCATTCATAATAGGTTTTAAGCATTCATGATACAGTTTTCGCTGATTAAAGTCCGCATCGAAATCATTGATATGCAATTGTATTAATTTAAAACGTTTCCACCGGGGTTTTTTATATACAAGTGTAGATGGTTCTGACAAACTCCTCCTAATCAACTTCGAGCGTAAGGAATTATGAAGATCTATAACCAGGTCATAATCGTCATTTGCCAATTTCCCCATCCATTTCAGAGAAGAAATGGGTAATGTTTTATTGATTTTAATGATACGATCGATGAAAGGATGATTTTCCAATAATGGGGCGAAATGACTTAAAATCATAAAATCAATTCGTGCCTCAGGAAATCTGTTTCGCAATGTAGTCAATGGTGACGTAGCAAGGACAATATCACCAATAGAACTAAAACGCAGGACCAGGATGGCCCGGGGGTTAATCATTTTTTATCCGGTGCGCTGAATGTTATAAGCAACCAAATCGATTAAAGAATCTTTATAAACAGAGTCAGGATATTGGCTGATAGACTCAATGGCCATGGAACTGAAATCATCAATCTTTTTCCGTGCATAATTAAAGCCTCCTGTTTCATGAATAATATTTTTTAATTCATGGATATCTTCTTCCGTTTTATGCTTGATCCGCATAATCCGTTTAATTTTCCGCTCAGCTAATTTCGGTACATTCTTATAACTATGAATCAACGGGAGTGTTATCATATTTTTCTTTATATCCAGACCAACCGTTTTTCCTGTTTCAGACTCTGATCCCTCCAAGTCAAACAAATCATCCTTTATCTGAAAAGCCATTCCCAGATGCTTGCCAAATAATGACATATTCTGTCTGTCCTCTTTTTTACCTGAAGCGGTGATTGCACCGATTTCACAACTAGTGGAAATCAATGAAGCCGTTTTTTGATAAATCATGTCATAATACACATCTTCCGTCATGTTTTTAGTCATGCTTTTTTCAATTTGCAAGATTTCTCCAGCACTCAGCTTTTCCGCTGTGTATGATAAAAGTTCAAGGGCATCGAAATTTTTTAATTTAATTAGATTGATCAGCACCTTACTGAGAAGAAAATCACCCATAAGAATGGAGACTTTATTTTTCCAAATGCGGTTGATTGCCAAGAAACCTCGTCTTTTATCCGCTCCATCCACTACATCATCATGAATGAGGGTCGCCAAATGAAGCAGTTCAATCATGGTTGCCGCTTGATAGCTTTGCAATGTTGGTTTTCCCGTGAGTCGAGCCGATAGAATCGTCAAAATGGGACGAATATGTTTTCCCTTATGGCGCAGTAAATATTTTCCAATCGTATTGACAAGCCGTACTTCAGAATGAAGCGCTTCCCTGAATTCGCTTTCAAAAATTTTAAGGTCCTCAAAAATGGGAGCTGTTATATCTTTAATGGTTTTTATTTCTTCACGCATACAGAATTATGCTTCCTTATTTCTCTTATTGACTATCCAACTTACACCAATACTCAATTCATATAAAAGAACAAGCGGTAAGGACATAAACAGCAAACTCACAGGATCCGGTGGTGTGATAAATGCGGATAACAGCAAGATAACGATTAAGGCGTGTTTTCGATAATGACGCATAAACGGCGGTGTTAATATCCCAATGACAGATAAAATGAATACCATCACGGGGAGTTCAAAAATGATTCCACTGCCCAGCATTAACCAGATAATAAAACTGAAATAATAGTTGATGGAATAGTTGTTTTGAATATCAGACATCCCCAAGGATGAGAAAAATTGCAACGAAAATGGAATGATGATCATATATGCAAACACAACGCCTATGATGAATGATATATAACTGAAAAAAACCAGTGGAATCATGAACTTTTTTTCATTTTTATAAAGCCCGGGTGTAATAAATTTTGCCATTTGATATGTAATGACCGGCAGCGCTAAAATAAATCCTCCAACAATAGACATTCCCCATTTGATCATGAACATTCCCTGGACAGTCAATACCTGAAGAATCATTGGTGATGAAATATGTTCAGTTGGTGCAATTAATATTGCAATAATATCATCGATAAATAAATATGCCAGTATTCCGCCCAATACGATTGCACCTATTGATTTAACTAATCGCCACCGTAATTCCTCGAGGTGATCCAAAAAAGACATGTCAGATTTTTCACTCATTTTTCAATATTGCAGCTGAAATTTCATAAGGGGATAATTTGATTGAATCAATTGAATGCGTCTCGTAGGATAATGTTTCTAATTTTTCTGAAGTCCAAAATTCATCCAGTAATTTTTCCTGAACTAATCCTAACACGCGCATTCGGTGTTTTTTCAATCTATTAGTATCAAACATTCCATTGGACTTCATATTGACTAAATGTTTTTCAATGCCATCATAAAGTTCATCCAGTCCTTTTCCTTCGCTTGCAATTGTGTTAATGACAGGAGGTTCCGGTCGATCCGTCCCATGGGATGTATGAAGAATATTTTGCAGTAACTGCGCCAATCTGCCGGCGCCATCTCTATCGGATTTATTAATGATAAACAGGTCAGCGATTTCAATCAATCCGGCTTTCATAAGTTGAATTTCATCACCGGATTCCGGGACTAAAATGACAACCGTTAAATCAACGGCAGCAGCCACATCGAGTTCGCCCTGTCCCACACCAACGGTCTCATAAATGACAATATCCTTACCGCTGGCAGCCAAAACATCGCCTACATCTTGCGTTTTTCTGGCAAGACCTCCTAAATCCCCATGGGAGCCCATGCTGCGAATAAATACATTTTCATCCCATATATACCGATTCATCCGAACGCGATCGCCCAGCAATGCACCACCCGTAAAAGGGCTGGATGGATCCACGGCCACCACACCAACCGATTTACCATGTTCAAGAAATAGTTTAATCAATTTATCTGTTAAAGTGCTTTTTCCCGCCCCGGGCGGTCCGGTGATCCCAATGCGGATAGCATCCGTACTGTAAGTGTAAAGGGAAATGAAAAAATCATCCGGTAGTCCCTGATTATTTTCGATGCGGGTAATTACCCTGGAAAGTGCACGATGATCATTGGCACGAATGTCATCTAAAATTTGGTTAAACACAGGATGGAATTTAGAACTTTAAGAAAATAACCGGCAAAAAGCAGAATAATCGTTGATGGCTAATGTTCGACCATCTTTTTCTATCATTCCTTTTTCTTCAAATAATGTAAATGTCCTGGATACCGTTTCTCTGGAAGTGCCGGCCATATTGGCGATGTCCTGCTGAAAAGGAAAATTTACTATTCTAACTTTTCCATTTTGGATTTTTCCTAATTCTTCGGAAAGTCGAACCAATGTCATACCAATTCGATGCTCGACATTACTTAAAGATAGACTCTCAATTTGCTGATCACTTTTACGCAATCGCATGGTAAGCTCTTCTAATAAGCTGATTGCAATTTTTGGATACGTTTCTAAAATCTCTAAAAAATCATTTCGAGATAATGTGAGTACTTCAGAATTATCCAGAGAAATCACATTCGCAGACCGGCCTGCACCATCCAAAAGAGACATTTCACCAAAAAAGTCACCTTCACCCAGTATCGCCAGAATCACTTCCCGACCATCATCGCTTAATCGAGTAACTTTTACACTCCCGCCGGCAATAACAAAAAAGGTTTCTCCCGTAGCCTCTTCCAAAAGGATGACTCGTCCTTTGTCATACGTTCGGGAAACCATCCTTTCAGAAATCTTGTTGATATCATTTTGATTCAAATCAGAAAATATGGGTACACTACGCAGTAGTTCTGTTTTATTCATGATTGAAAATACGTGTTTTTACAAGTATTTCAAATATTGAAAATATGTTAATCTTTAGTTGAGTTTTCGACATAATAACAATAACTTTCTGCTCGATTTTTTGACTAAAAAGGAATTATTTACATGGATAGACATCCGCAACAAATTAAACGAGAACGACAAGATAAGAAACGGCGAACAAAAAATATCGCAGAAATGTCAAGGCTGCGTTCAGCTGTCAATAATGTTTTGAAAACATCCACAACTGACGATGCTCAAAAACTATATGCACAAGCTGTCAGCATTATTGATAAAGCTGCAAGTAATGGATTGATCAAGAAAAACACGGCTGCCCGTCGTAAATCTCGTATTACACGCCACTTGAATTCTTTGGCGTAAAAACGAATCATTCTTCATAGTTAAAAAGCCCTCCTGCATCATCGGGAGGGCTTTTTTTTGATTCGATGATGGATTGGTTGATTGTGTTCAATCATTCATGCATCCAATCATTCACTCATATTTTTTTTAACCCACCATCTTCAATAATAATTTGTTTTGCAGATTGCTATTTTATGTCCCATCCTTCTTCTTCAAGGAGGGGATTTAGGGGTGGTTAATCTCTCAATTCTTTACACTTATCAGAAATAATATTCAATACACCATCCAAATTCTTATCTACCTCATTATTATAAAACCGAAGTATATGATAACCGAATGTGTTCAACGCTTCATCACGCTCTTGATCAGCCTTGTTTGCAATAGCTGATAAATGCCCAGAACCATCCAACTCAACAATCAACTTTACTTCAGGACAATAAAAATCCACAACATTATTTTCAATTCCTTGCTGCCTTCGAAATTTGAAACCATCCAATTGTTTACCTTTTAATTGATTCCAAAGTTTCTGTTCCCAAGGAGTAGGATAATTTCTTAATAATTTTCTAACTGTTTTTTGCTTTTTGGGATTTATTTTATGTTTCTTCATCATTTTCTCAACCACCCCCAAGACCCCTCCCCGCCTGCCCCATTTGAAATAATTTAAAGGGGGCGGACAGGCTTACCATAAGGAGGGGAAAATACTAATTTCAAAGTTTCCTTTATTTTTTTTGTCAATCCACCCTACTGGCATGTAATCAAATTTTATCCTTCAGAGCTTTGATAGTTAGGCGCTTCTTTTACAATACGTACTTCATGGGGGTGATTTTCTATTACACCTGCTGATGTAATCTGGACAAAGGTTGAATTTTTCTGAAATGATTGTATATCTTTCGCCCCGCAATAACCCATCGACGACCGTAGACCGCCCATGAGTTGATGAATGGTGTTTCTTACAGATCCTCGATATGGAACGATACCTTCGATACCCTCCGGAACCAATTTCGTTGCTTCGGCTCCTTCCTGAAAATAACGGTCTCCGCTGCCCTCTTTCATAGCGCCCATGGAACCCATTCCGCGATAAGCCTTGTATTGACGGCCTTCATAAAGAATTATTTCGCCGGGGCTTTCGTTCATCCCGGCCAGCAATGAACCCAGCATCACCGTTTCTGCTCCTGCGGCGATGGCTTTAGCCAAATCCCCGCTATATCTTATTCCACCATCCGCAATGATAGGAACATGGTATTTTGAAGCGGCATCTGCGCATTGCATCACTGCCGTTAACTGCGGCACACCCACACCGGCCACAACCCGAGTCGTACAGCTCGCCCCTGCGCCGATACCTACTTTTACACAGTCAACACCGGCATCAATTAATGCATTTACTGCATCTTGGGTTGCCACGTTCCCTGCGATGATATCCAATGAATCACCTAATTTAGATTTTATTTTTTTCACCGCAGCTAATACGCCTGCTGAATGACCATGCGCAGTGTCTAAAACGATCACATCCACATCCGCACTTGCCAATGCATCTGCGCGATCAAAGGTATCTTGGCCAACGCCAATGGCAGCGCCGACGCGCAGCCGGCCATTTCCATCCGTGCAGGCATTGGGATAATCTTCCTTTTTCTGAATATCTTTTACAGTAATAAGTCCTGCCAGTTTTCCATCGCTATCTACAACGAGTAATTTTTCAATACGATGTTTTTGTAAGATATTTTTTGCCTTTTCTAACGTCGTACCTACCGGAACAGTTATAAGATTTTCTTTTGTCATCCTTTCGGACACTTTCAGATCAAGATTTGTCTCAAAGCGAATATCCCTGTTTGTTAAAATGCCCACCAGTTTTTCGCCATCCAACACCGGTAATCCGCTAATGTGATAGTGTGCCATGGATTCTTTTGCATCCCGGATGGTTTTATTTTTATCCATTGTAACCGGGTTTCGGATCATTCCGCTTTCAGATCTTTTTACTTGATCTACCATGGTGACATGATCTTCAATACTTAAATTTTTATGAATAATACCCATGCCGCCTTCACGAGCCAGAGCGATGGCCATGCTGCTTTCAGTGACGGTATCCATGGCAGCGCTTAACAGGGGTATATTCATGACAATATTTTTGGTGAGGCGAGTGGTAATTTTTACATCTCTGGGCAGGACAGTTGATTTCTGCGGTACGAGCAAAACATCATCAAATGTCAGAGTTAATTCAAATGGGGGGCTATTTTTCATTTTCTAGAGTCCTTTGTAAAACATAAAGTGTAAAGAAAAAAGAGTTAAAATTTGTCTGATTCCTGCCCGCCCCATTTTTTTTATTATGATTGTGGCAGGCGGGAAGACGGAAAATGCAATTAATAGTGGTGCTATGAATAAATTTTCTCTTGCCCCGTATGGAGGAACGACTGTATCGGGGAACGAAAAGCAGGCGAATTTTAAACTTTTTAATTTGTGCAATAGGTTTTGCAAAGGTCTCTCTTACTCCAGTTTCATCAGTTTAGAAACACTGTTTAAAATTTTACCTGAACGGATGAGTTCATTGACCACTGCCATATCTTCGTAAAGCGGATGATCTCCTTTTGATAAATTCACATGTCTGCGCAATACATTGATTACTTTTTTTGAACAATCGGCTGGTTTCAGATTGCCATGGAATTCAGTAATAACCGTTGCAGCCACGTACAATTCGATAGCTAATATTTGAGAAACGTTATTCATAATTCTTAAACATTTCCGGCCTGCCCACGGCGCCATGCTGACAAAATCCTCTTGACCTGCTGACGTAGAAATGGAATCAACGGATGCCGGATGAGCCAGTGTCTTATTTTCAGAAACCAAAGAAGCTGCCGTCACTTGCGCCATCATAAAACCAGACTCTAATCCGGGATCATGGGCGACAAACATGGGCACTTTATCTTCGATACCTTTCATAAAATAATGAATACGACGTTCGGATATAGCGCCCATTTCGGACATGGCAATGGAGAGAGAGTCCATCGCTTGCGCCACAGCTTCAGCATGAAAATGTCCACCGCTTCTAATATCTTTATCAGAAAATATTAATGGATTATCGCTGACACTGTTGGCTTCATTTTCCACCATCTGCTTGGCTGTTAAAAACAGCTCTCTGCTGGAACCATGAACATGGGGAATACACCGTAAACTGTATGGATCCTGTATTTTATCACAATCTTCATGGGAATCAATTATGGCGCTATTCTTTAAAAAATTCCAAACATTTTTAGCCGATAGCTGCTGCCCTTTATGATGTTTCAATTGATGTAATTTCCGGGCAAATACATTCCTGCTGGCAAGGCTGCCTTCTACAGACATGGCTCCCACAATATCTGCCGTCTTCAAAATTATCTCTGCATTCACCAACGCTTTGATACCTAGTGATGAAGAAACCTGCGTTCCATTGATCAAGGATAAACCTTCTTTCGCTCCCAACACCAGGGGCATTAAACCCGCTTCCTTAATGGCAACAATTGCAGGCAGAATACGGTCCTGAAAATGGACATTCCCTTCTCCAATTAATCCCAGCGCGATATGGGATAATGGCGCCAGGTCGCCGCTGGCTCCCACAGATCCCTGCCTCGGAACGA
>JADFRD010000047.1 GCA_022561485.1 Fidelibacterota bacterium
ATTTCATTCGCAATCCCTGTACCGACAATTTTGGGTAAACGTTGTGTTCCGCCCCAGCCGGGGATGATACCCAGCGAGACTTCCGGCTGTCCGAAAACAGCATTTTCGCTGGCGACACGTATATGACAAGCCAACGATATTTCACAGCCGCCGCCCAAGGCAAATCCATTCACAGCGGCAATGACAGGTTTTGGAGAATTTTCGATTGTTAATGTCATCTTTTGACCTGATTTTCCAAATGCAAGAGCCTTTTCCATATCCATTTTCTGCATCGCTTTAATATCTGCTCCGGCGACGAATGCTTTGTCACCGCTTCCCGTTATAATAATGACCCCTACCTCATCATTAGCAATCATTTGCAGCACAGCAGAATCAAGTTCATTAACGACATCCGAATTCATTGCATTCAGTGAATCCGGACGATTGATGGTAATGAATCCGAAGCCTTCGGATGTTTCGAGTAATAAATATTTCATGAAGATCCCTTTGAACTTATTTCCAAAACGTCCGACTGAAAATAACCATAACAGTAAAAATTTCCAGTCGCCCAAGAAGCATACAAAAAGCCAACATCCACTTACCAAACGCCGGTAATAAAGCATAATTATCCGTCGGCCCAAAAGCACCCAATCCCGGTCCAATATTTCCGATGGCAGATGCTGAAGCACCAATAGCTGATTCCAGATCAATATTCATTGTGGTAAGAATTAAGGTGGTTAAAGCGAAAATGGATATATAAAATAAGAAAAAGCCCAAGGTGTTTCTAATAATATCTTCTGAAATAAATTTGTCACCTATACGAATGGGAATTATTGCTCTTAAATGGAGCATTCGACGGGTCTCTTTTGCTGCATATTTTACCAGCAACACACATCGAACGATTTTCATCCCGCCGCCTGTGGACCCTCCCATCGCACCCACAAACATCAAAATTAATAGCATAAATTGAGCAAAATAAGACCACAATTCATAGTCCGCTGAACTGAATCCCGTGGTTGTTAAAATTGAAACAGTCTGAAAAAGTGAATCGCGGAATTGATGTTCTGACCACGAATTGTTTCCTGAAGAAATACTAGCGAATATGAGAATGGTTACGATAATGATAACACCAAAATATGTAAGGAATTCTTTATCATTGAAAAATGATTTAGCATTCCCCGTTAACGCACGAAAGTGAAGTGTAAAATTGATACCGGCCACAAACATAAAAAAAATAATGATGTATTGGATAAATGCATTATCATAAGCTGCAATACCTGCATTCTTTGTTGAGAATCCGCCAGTGGGCATCGTTGTAAAAGAATGGCAGACTGCGTCAAACCATGACATTCCACTGATGCTTAACATAATAATTTCCGCACCGGTTATACCCAAATAAACCATCCATAATATTTTAGCAGTTTCACGCACACGCGGCCGAATTTTATCCGCAACAGGCCCCGGGACTTCCGCTTTAAATAACTGCACACCTCCGACGCCTAATAAAGGTAAAATAGCAATATAGAAAACAATAATTCCCATACCGCCTATCCATTGGATAAATGACCGCCAATACAACGTTGCATGAGGCAGGCTTTCAATACCATTTGGTAAATGAGGTAACGTGACCGAACTTCCGATAATGGTAGCACCTGTTGTCGTTACCCCAGACATGGATTCAAAAAATGCATCAGTGAAGTTTGGGATCATCCCCGACAAATAAAACGGTATCGCTCCAATGATGGCAGCGAATAGCCAAGTAAATGTTACAACAACAAAACCATCCTTCTTCGTCAATGATCTACTTTTTCGTGTATATAACCAGACTGGAACACCTATAAGGATACAAATAAACATGGACCAAAGAAAACCGTTAAGATCTTGTTCACCATAAGTATAAGCGATACTTATTGGAATTATCATGGCTATTCCCATGATTACAAAAAGGCCGCTAAGTATATTAAAAATTGTACGAAAATGCATTATGCTCGGAAGAGCTTACGAACCGCATTGAATACTTTATTCTTGGCAAATACTAATGCGGTGTCTTCTACTGTCAATCTTGAACTGCCTCTGGCAATGCTTAAATGACCGTGGTGGTTAATGACACCAACTATACTTTCCTTTGGAAATGATAATTCAGATAACTCCATTTGGGTTACCCGACTTCCAGGCTCCGGTTGCAATTCAATGACATCCACATCAATTTCATCAAATGTAAAAACAGAAGTGTCTGAAATATCACTCCGTATTTTGCGCAAAATAGTATTGACAGTACTCATATTTTTACTAATGATTGGGCCAATCCCGAGTTCTTGAATAATGGGTAAAATTTCTGTTGTACTCACATGGATAACAGATTGATTTACACCAAAATGATGAGCAAGCAGACCAGATAAAATGTTGGTTTGCTCATTAGCAGTTACAGTGATAAAACTATCTATTTCTTGTATATTTTCTGATTTCAGAAATTCCATATCCGTACCATCTGCATTGATGACCATAATATTATCCATATGATTGGCAATATGCTCAGCTTTATCGCGATTATTTTCCACAAGGCGAACATTCATTTCATCTTGCAATTCTTCTGCCAGGGAACGACCAATTTTGCTGCCGCCGATGATCATGATCCGTTTGGAATATTTAGTTGCTTTACCTAACATGGCCATTAAACGTTGAACATTTTCAGTACGCAAAATGAAATAAGCAATATCACCGGTCTCAAATATAAAATCAGCCCAAGGTACCGTAGTTTTAGTATTCCGTAATACAGCGATAACACCAAATTTAAAATCATCACTTTTCTCGCAAATTTCTCTCACACTTTTACCCACAATTTGAGAGCAATTTTTGCCAAGTTGGAAACCCAGCATTTGCAAACGTCCACCTTCGAAGTCCATCACTTGGGTTGCATAGGGATGGCGAACCAATCTGCTTATTTCAAGGCAAGCCTCTCTTTCAGGATGAATGACGAGATCTACCCCAAATTTTTCAGGCTTTATAATAGAATCCCGATGGCTGTATTGTTGGTTTCTCAGGCGGGCAACAATTTGTTTAGCGCCCAATACGTGAGCTTGTTGCGCAGCGATCAGGTTGACTTCGTCTACGCGGGTAAGACAAAGAACATAATCCGCACTTTCGACACCTGCTTCATGGAGAATTTTGGGGCTGGCTCCATTGCCTTCAACGCTAATGGCATCAAGGTTTTCTGCTATACGGCGACATTTTACAGGATCGATATCCACTGCGGTGATATCGTGTCCATCTTCGATTAATGCCTTCGCAACGTGGAAACCCACTTCTCCGGCGCCAATTAATACTATATTCATCAGGCTGTTTTGACTAGTACCCAGTGGGAATGTATACTGTTAATAATATAGAAAAAAAGATATTTTGTTTTATTCTGATTCACGATGTATTTCCGCACCTAATGCACTAAATTTATTTTCAATTCGTTCATAACCACGGTCAATATGATAAATACGACTCACTTCCGTTTTCCCTTCAGCCATCAAACCGCCTAAAATCAACGAAGCGCTTGCCCGAATATCTGTGGACATGACATGGGCTCCTTTTAACGTCTTACCCCCATTGATAGTCGCCACATTCTCATGCAGAGTAATATCTGCCCCCAAACGGTTAAGTTCAGGAACATGAGAAAAACGATCATGGTACACAGTATCCGTTATGATTGACTTCCCGGATGCATTGCACATTAACGCAATCCATTGGGCTTGAAGGTCTGTTGGAAAACCCGGGAATACATTTGTTGTAACATTAACCGGCCTGACTTCATTTGATTTTAGAATGTGTATTTTATCTTCTTCCACGTTTATACTTGCACCGCATTCCTCTAATTTATCCAATAAAGATTGAAGGTGGTCTGCTTTTACGTTATTCAAAGTAATATCTCCCAATACTGCTCCAGCGATCAAGAATGTACCCGCTTCAATTCGATCAGGTATTACGGTAATTTCAGTTGGTTTTAATTCTTTAACTCCCTCAATGGATAACGTCATCGTCCCCAAACCGGAGATTTTGGCACCCATCAAATTTAACATTTCACATAATTGTACAATATCGGGCTCTCGGGCTGCATTTTCTATTACAGACGTTCCTTTTGCAAGAACGGCAGCCATCACCACATTACCGGTCGCGCCTACAGAAGGGTATTTAAATTTGATTTTCGCTCCCTTAAGAGATGTGCCTGATGCGTTAATATACCCTTGGTCGAGTCTTACATCAGCGCCCAGTTTTTCCATCCCCATTAAATGAAAATCAACAGGACGTGGTCCCCATGCACATCCTCCCGGCATTGAAACTTTTACATTTCCAAAACGACCCAATAATGGACCCATAACATAAAATGAAGCTCGCATTGTTTTGACCAAATCATACGGCGCCACAAGGTTGGTTACCGTTGAAGCATCGATTTTCAACGTTCCATCATTAAATTCAACACCGGCACCGACAATCTCTAATAACCTGATCATTGTGCGAGTATCTCGAAGGTCAGGTACTTTATAAATAATGGTAATACCATTTGCTAATAGGGCCGCTGTCATCATAGGCAGCACGGCATTTTTCGCTCCACTTATGTCTACTTCACCGATGAGTGGCTTTTGGCCATAAATGACAAATTTATCCACGGGCTCCTCTTATAATACTTTTTGCTGAATCCATTGAATCAGTTGTTAAGGTTGTTCCACTAAACAATTGGGCAATGGCATGGATTTTTTCTTCATCTCCTAAATATGTCATTAGGACCTTTGTTCTACCATCTTTTTGTTTTTTATAAATGTGTAAGTGATGTTGGGCTTTTGCTGCAATTTGCGGTAGATGAGTCACACAAAATATTTGTTTTCCTTTTGATAATTCTGCCAACGAATCTGCAACTTTTTCAGCAGTGATTCCTGAAATACCTGCATCAATTTCATCGAATACCAATGTATCCACAGGATCTACTTCTTGGAAAATGGTTTTTATAGCTAACATAATTCTCGAGACTTCACCTCCGGAGGCAACATCCGTTAATGGCTTCACAGCTTCACCAGGATTTGCACTTAAATAAAATTCAATGTTATCATACCCTTTAGCGTTATACTTAACTGATTGACCATTTCGTGAAATATCTGAATCTTCATCAAAATAAATCTCAACATTAACTTCAAAAATAGCCCCTGGAATATTCAAAACGGATAGTTCATTCTCAATTTTTTTACTTAATTCCGGGATCGCTTTGGTCCTCCCTTCATGCAGATCATTTGCCATAGAAAGATATTCAGTACGTAATCCCTTAATTTTATCCTCTAATTCGCTGATTTCTTTTCCCATATTTCTGAAGGAATTCAACTCTGATTCAATCGATTGACGATAATTCATTACTGCTTCCAGGGTTCCTCCGTACTTTCTTTTTAATCCTTCAATATCCAACAATCTTGCTTCTACCTTCTCTAATCGTTTTTCATCGTGATCAATTCCAGCAGCATATTGCCGTAAGCCGTGAGATGCATCCATAAGCGCGTTCATTGATTCTTCAAGGGCTGCTGCATGAGATTGCAGTTTTTCATCAAGGGAAACTAATTCATCCAGCTTTTTAGATATGTCTGATAATTCGTTATAAAGTGATTGGTCATGTTCAGTTAAACGATTATTCAATTCATAGGCAGTCGAGATTAATTTATCTGCATTTTTTAATTTTTTGTATTCTTTATGAAGCATGTCATCTTCATTCTCTTCCGGAGTAATTAAATTAATTTCCTGGAGTTGAAAAGAAATAAGTTCTTTTCTATCAGCTGCCTGGGTTTGATTTGAGAGTAGCTTCTTTTGTTTCTGCTTCGATTGAATAAGATCGTTAAAAATTATTTCTAATACAGCCACTTTATCTTTCAATTTTGCATACGTATCGAGAAATTCAATATGTGTTTCTTTTTTCATGATATATTGTTGTTCATGCTGGCCATGAAAATCTGCAATTGTATTCAATTTTATTTTGTATTCTTCTATATTCAACGGTTCATCATCAATAAATGATCGACTTCGCCCGGAAACATTAATAATTTTTCTGCAGATAAACTCTCGACCGTTTTGAATTGCACAAATCTCCACGATCGCCTTTTCTTCACCGCTGCGGACATCTGTTCCTTTTACACTCCCTCCTAAAGCGGAACGTATTGCAGACAATAAAATAGATTTTCCAGAACCGGTCTCACCGGTAATAACCGTTAGCCCTTCTTTGAAATCAAGTTCAATGTTATCAAAGATGGCATAATTTTTAATGGAAATATTGTTAATCATGCGCTTTTAAAGATCGGAAATATACAGCACCTATTACAATCATTATTCCAAGAATATCGGCAGCAACATCAAAAACACTGGGCCATCGTCCGGGAATAAATGATTGCCAGATTTCATCAAAACAGGCAAATAATATTAAACCTATAAAAAGTGGCCAAGAAAATCGTTTAAAGCTTAAATATGCCAGAACACCCAGAACGAAATATTCTGCCAGATGAAGTAATTTATCGGGTGATAATATAATGATCTTCGGCATCGAATGTCCTGGAATACTCGACGCAGCTAAAATAGCGATCAAATACAACCCAAATAAAATACGATACGTTTTTTGATTATTCAAAGTCACGAATAACACCCGGTAACTCATTTAACAAATCGGAAGCTATCAATCCGCGATATCCTTTTATTTTAGCCATTCGATCTGCAGTTAAACTATGAATATACACTCCTGATTGTGCTGCAGGAAAAATATCCGCACCTTGCGCAACAAAAGTACCGATGATTCCGGAAAGGACATCACCCATACCCGCAGTCGCCATACCCGGGTTTCCTGATATATTCACTACAGCATATTTCTTAAATAGTGATATAGTCGGTGCATTTTTTAATACAAGCACCCCAGGAAATGATTCCATAAAATCTTCAATAACTGCTGGGAATCCATTGTTAAACTCATCACGATTAATATTTAATAGTCTGCAAAATTCTCCTTCATGCGGTGTAATAATGAATGGGACATTAACCTGTTCAAATAATTCTGTTTTTCCATCAAATACTCGTAATGCATCCGCATCGATCACCAATGGCTTTGGTGAATTGAGCATCACTTTTTTTATCAATCGTTTGGTGGCTTCATTGTCGCCCAGACCGGGGCCGATTATTATTGTATCACACCAATCAAATTTTGAGGATATATTTTCATAACTTTCTTCAGTAAAATATCCATACCCATCATCGGGGCAGCCTAAGGTCATTCCCTCTATGATTGTCTTTTCGTAAATATCTTCAATAGAATCAGGAGCACAAGTAACAGTCAAACCGGCGCCGGAACGCAACGCACCAAATGTGCTCAATACTGCTGCCCCTGTCATGCCCTTTGAACCGGCTACAATCAACACTTTACCTTGCTTATGCTTATAGGTATCCATGCTAACTTTTTGCAAACCATCTATTAATCTGCTTTGTTCAAATGTTGACCAATGAATACCATCAAGATCATTCACCACGTCCGGAAAACCAATATCGACAACTTTAATTTGACCGGAAAATTCAGGTCCTCGTTTCAAATGAAGACCCAGTTTTGAAAAACCCATCGTAACTGTTGTTGATGCTTCAACGGTATGTCGAGAAACTGATCCTCTATTCGCATCCATTCCTGTTGGACAATCCACAGATAAAACCGAACAATTCAGTTTGTTTATCCATTGAGTCCATGGAGAAATATCTTTCCTTAATTCTCCTTTTGTTCCTGTACCAAGAATCGCATCAATGATAAGATCACATTCTGTTTCTAAGGGAATATCAGAATCATATTCAATAGGAATCCCCATTTCTTTACATTGTTGATGAAAATGTGCTGCATCGTTTTTGATCTTATTTTCATCCATTATGCAAAATAAATGAACATTGTATTCAGTCAAATGTACAGCAGCAGCAAAACCGTCACCTCCATTGTTTCCCTTCCCGCATAAGATAATTATTCTGGGATCATGAATTTCTGCCAGCATGGAAATGGCTTCAGTGGCGATTGCTTCCCCGGCAGTTTCCATAAGATCGAGCCCCGGAATTCCATGCTTATCCATGGCAATACGATCCATGCACCGAGCTTGTTTTGAAGTTAATATTCTCATTCTTTTATCACCACAGCAAAAGCGATTGCAGTCTCATTCGTATGAGAAATAGATACCTTGCATTGCAATGTGTTAAATCTTGCACCATTCAGATTTATATTGGGAGCCCCATTTTTATCGGCAATGATTTCAATGTCTGTCCAGCGAATGGGGTCATTGATACCAGAAGTCATTAATGCTTTTTTAATGGCTTCTTTAGCAGCAAAACGTCCTGCAAAATGAATTTCGGGATTTGCTTTTTCTTGGCAATAAGATTGTTCTTTGGGAGTATATGTTTTTGAGATAAAACGATCTGGATGGGAATTCATTAATTCCCGAATTCGGGCAATGTCTACAATGTCCGTTCCAATATAGACATCAGGCGGCATTTAATTCTTTAACAATGTCAACGATTTGATGGATATCATCCACATCCCAGTTAGCCCCGGAGTCCGTGGTGTCAAATGTATCACCGTAGCGGGCAAAAATAGTTTTCATACCCAATTGTTTCGCGCCTTCTACATCCCGTTCCGGCCAATCACCGACCATGAGTGTATTTTCAGCAGTGCATTCAAGTTTTTCCAACGCCATCTTGAATGGGACAGGTGATGGTTTACGTTCCCCGGTATCATCGATAGTAAGTACAACATCAAACATATGGTGGAGATTCAAATAGTACAAGCGCATCCATGCTTCCCGGCTGGGTGCATCAGAAACAACCGCTAGTTTTATACCCATTTTAACTAATGCCATCAGAGTACTATTTACATTTGGATATACCTGAAGATTCGCTTCCCGCGCTCTTCGATATGATACAATTCCAGCTGCAAGTATTTTATTATCGACAAAGCCAATTGAATCGACTAGAAACTCGTCAAAGATATGTTGATTTTCCCAACCTCTGTCATTATACATTTCAATAATTTTATTGTAAGATTTTTCTTTATCGACAACCAAACCTGCTTCTTGCATACCGGTTATAGCTGACTTCACAGCATATTTCTTCATTTTCATGAAGTCCAGTAATGTATTATCGAGGTCGAATATGACCGCGTGTATCATAAGGAGAAGTTAAGTGAAATGATATTGATGAGAAATTATTTCTGATATTTTTTTGGATTGCGAACTTTATCAAGTTCATATTCAGCACTTTTACGCCATGAACGATCATTTCGTGCTTTTTCAAAGGCATTTTCAGCAGCACGTTTATTGCCTTTGCCTCCACACCATTCTGCAACACCCAGTTCTAACCACGCTCCGCCAAAACTAGACTTAATATCTGTACTTTTTCGTGCAGCACGTTTTGCATTTTCACAATCGTTGTTGGCATTGTAAACAACGGATAAACGATACCAAGACATATAACTTTTTTTATTCAGGGATGTCGCCATTTCCAAATTTGAAATAGCGGAATCAAATTGATCTTGTTCAGAATAAATGATACCTAAACTCAAATATCCTTTTGCGTATTTGGGATTCACCTGGATGGCTGTATTTAAAACACTGATTGCTTCAACATATTTTTTCTGATCGATATAAATATTTCCCATGGCGCCATAGGCTTTATCATACCCCGGATTAATATCAATGGCTGACTGCAAAGATCCTAATGCACCTTCAATATTTCCATTTGCTTTTTGCGATAACGCCATCGCATAATATCCTTTGTAAAAATTGGGGGCATACTCTAATGCTTTGGTATAATGCTCAATAGCTAACGTGCGATTACCCATTTTGGATTGAATAACGCCAATTTGATAATGGGCTTGATAAAATGATTCATCTATTCCCAATACTTCTTCATATGATTTTAAAGCGCCTTCCAAATCGCGACGTCGATAAATGGTGTTCCCCTCATTGAACTTATTTTTTGCTACGTTTAAAATTGCAGTCCGCGCATTTTCATGTTGAGGATTTATTTGAAGCGCTTTTTTGAAATGGTCCACAGCCGCAGGAAATTCACGCTCGCGGAACTTGACCAAACCCATACTGTAATCCGCTTCGGAAAAGAATGGGAATTTCTCCAAAACGATTCGATACGATTCATATGCACCCGCTAAGTCTCCATTCTGAAGATTGCGCTTGCCATCTGCCATAAGGGTATTAATCTCGTTCAAGCGGTCAAATTCATCACGATACTCTTGGTTTTCCGGATCTGTATCGATTGCATTGCGAATATATTCTTGTGTTTTCGTCATATCACCCATTCTGAGATAAACCTTTGAGAGCAAAATCATAACAGGTGCAAATGTTGGATCTGCTTGCAATGCTTGTTCTAAAGCTGTTTTTGCACCTTCCAAGTCATTATTATCCAGCATGGACTGCCCATTCTGCATTAATGCATCCGGAGTTTGTGCTCCAATGATAGCTACCAATATGAGTGATAAAATTAATTTCTGCATAGTTTCTTTCTATTGTTTGTGCCGAAGGCCGTTACTCCCTGCCTGCCGGCAGGCAGGGAACCGGCATTCATATTTTTTGTGCCGAAGGCCGGACTCGAACCGGCACGAGGTTTCCCCCACTGCCCCCTCAAGACAGCGTGTCTACCAGTTCCACCACTTCGGCTTTTTATTCGAGGTCATACAATTCTGGAGAACCCGGTAACGATAAATCCAAAACCCGTTCATCGGCATCTTGCTTTAGCAACGACTCTGTCTCTACGATTGTGGGTGTACTGAAAAGACCAATGAGCAATGCCACAGACATAAATCCAACTGCAAGATAAATAGTCGCTTTGCTTAATATGGTTGCTGTTCCCCTACCACCAAAAACCGCGTTTGCCATACCACCGCCGATTGAGCCGGCCAGACCACCGCCTTGACTGGCTTGCATAAGTATGACTCCAACCAGTAACAGGCATATAATTGTATGTATTGCTATTAAAAATCCTACCACGTTAATTATCCTTCTTAATATGTTTTTCTGTTTGATGAATGATGGAAACGAATTCTTCCACATCTAAACTGGCTCCACCAATCAAAAAACCGTTTACTTCATTAATATTCAGTAATTCATTTATATTAATACTCTTAACAGATCCTCCGTAGAGGATAGAAATATTTTCTTCTACACCTATGGATTCGACGACATTTCTAATTGTTCTATGCGCTTCATCAATCTGTTCAGGCTCAGCCCTTTCACCTGTTCCGATTGCCCATATCGGCTCATAAGCAAAAATTATTTTACCTAAATCTCCAGCAGCAACATTCTCCAATCCGTTATTAAGCTGATATTCGAGAACAGTCAACGTTTTATTATTCTTTCGATCTTCCAGGGTTTCTCCAATGCACATTATGGGAGTCAATCCACTTGACAACGCTTTTTGCACCTTCATATTTACTGTTTTATCTGTTTCGCCAAAAAGCTGTCTCCGTTCAGAATGACCAATGATGACATGGGATATTCCGGAAGATGTTAACATCGCTGCAGAGATTTCGCCGGTATAAGCACCACTCTCTTCCCAATGAAGATTTTGGGCTCCAAGACCATATGGAGAATCCTTGAGCAATTCATTCATGTAAAATAGCGTCAAAAAAGGCGGGCAGAATATAACTTTCGACGTAGGGATTTCCAAAAGTAAATTGTTGAAATTATTGACGAAAATCTCACTCTCATCAATGGTCTTGTTCATTTTCCAATTCGCTACAATAATATATTCTTTTTTCAACTTAACTCCAATGCTTTAAACGCAGGTAAAAATTCACCGCTTAAAAGTTCTAAAGAAGCACCACCTCCGGTGGATACATGAGACACATCATTTTGAAATCTAAATTTGCGAATAGCCGCAGCTGTATCTCCGCCACCCACAATTGTTGTCGCACCTTTTTCAGTCACTTCGGCCAGTTTTGCAGCTATCTCTTTTGAACCGGTGGCAAAATCTTCGTTCTCAAATACGCCCATGGGACCATTCCATAAAATGGTATTTGATTGATCAATGTGTTGTTTAAAATTCGAAATTGTTTTAGGCCCTATATCCAATCCCATCATATTTAACGGGATGTCCCTATTAGAAAAAACACCTTCCGGTTTTCCATCAATTTTTTTAGCACATATAAAATCTAACGGCAGTACAATGTTAACATTACATTGTTTTGCAGATTGAATTACATTATGGGCACTATTTATCATTTCATCGTCAACCAGTGAGTTGCCTACTTCCTTCCCTTTTGCTTTTAAAAAAGTAAAGGCCATCCCTCCACCGATTAATATCGTATCAGCTTTATTTAAAAACCGATGAATCATCGATAACTTTGTATCAATTTTTGCTCCGCCTAGAATCAATGTTACAGGATGCTTATGACGATCAAATGATTCTTTTAAAAACCGGTATTCTTTTTCCATTAAAAACCCTATCCCCTTTTGTTTGAAATGATTTACAATTCCAACATTTGAGGCATGGGCTCTGTGGGCTGTACCAAAAGCATCATTAATAAACACATCCCCATGTTTTGACAATAACATGGAGAAGTGAAGATTATTGGAAGTTTCCTCTTCGTGAAAACGAAGATTTTCCAGAAGATGAACTTCACCGTTGCTGATTCCTAAAGAAGTATCACGGGCATCCTCGCTGACACAGTCATCAGAAAACTTGATGGGCATTTCCAGAAGATCGGCCAAGGATTCGCCCACCGAAATTAAGCTTAAATTCTTATCTATTTTCCCTTTGGGTCTGCCAAGGTGGGACATTAATACAACACCGGCCCCTTGATTTAAACAATGATCAATTGTAGGCAATGCAGCCCGTATCCGAAAATCATCTGTAACACGGCCACGATCTAATGGCACATTGAAATCGACTCGTATTAAAACACGCTTGTTTTTTAAGTCGAATGTATTGAGATTTTTAATCATTTAATTTTCCGATATAGAAGGAGCTGAAAGAGTCAAAACATGTACCTGTTTTGCACCTGCATTTTTAAGAACTATTGCACATGCAGATGTTGTAGATCCTGTAGTTAATACATCGTCCACAACTAATATAGATTTATCCTTTACATCTTTTTCAACTGAAAATGCATTAGCCATATTTGCTTGTCTTTCTTCCTTATTCAATGTTGTTTGGGATATGGTGAAACGGTTTCGTTTTAAGATTTTTTTATCAAAAGGGATTTGCCAAATGTCTGCTAAACCTTTGCCGATCCATTCTGCCTGGTTGTATCCCCTGTCACGATATTTGACTCGGTGGAGGGGTACAGCAGTAATTGAATCAATAGATTGAAAATCTCCGGGTGTTATATTCTTACCTAAACGGTATCCTAATTCTTTCCCTAATTTAGCCATATCATTGTATTTCAAGTAATGAATAACATCGTCAAAACCATTTTTAAAGTTCCAACTTGAAAATGCTGAATCAATCCCATCATTCACTGACAATTCCTTTACCATATTTTGTTTAGGCATTTCATCAAAATTCTCCCAACAGGATGAACATATAGATCGATCATTGTGCCCAACAAACCGTTTACATACTATACATTTATTCGGATAAATAAAGTCAAGCAGTAAATAATAAATATCTTTGATTAGTCTCATCACTTTAAAATTACAGTTTTATTTAATCATTTTCATGCGTTATAAACATTATTCAGGTTAATTTTTTAGCATCATGGAAGCGTATTCTTCAACGCCTGCTAATAAAAACACATTACAAGATCTCATTTTATACAGGGTGCATGAGATTTTGTTGATCGCTAGTCCATACGATGCGTTCGTCATGGAAGAAGATGGGGGACTAACCGAACAGATTTTACACGAATACATTGGCATGAATTTCAGTTATGCGCCCAGGATCTGGCGCGCAGATACTGCAGCCGATGCAATGAAAATGCTCCATAATACCAAATTTGATTTAGTGATGATTATGATGCGCATTTCAGATATGGATCCCATATCCATTGCCTCAAATATCAAATCAACCAACAGTTCCCTACCCATTGTACTTTTGGCTTTTGACGAATCTGAATTAAAACAATTACCGGATAATTTAGAGGATACAGCATTTGACCACGTATTTATCTGGTCTGGCAACGCAAATGTATTTTTAGCGATCGTAAAACATATCGAAGATAAAATGAATATTGAACGTGACGTTGCCATCGGAGATGTCCGCTGCATTATTCTGATCGAAGACAAATCAAGATATTATTCGATGATTTTACCCCTGATTTATAAGGAAATCATTCGAAATACCAAACACTTAATGGATAAGAGTTTGAATGATACAGAGCGATTACTTCATATGAGAGCACGGCCGAAGATCATTTTAGCCACCACTTATGAAGAGGCTCAGGATTATTTCAATAAATATCAAAACAATACCTTGGGTATCATTTCTGATATTCGATTTCCGAAAAATGGAATCCATGATATGAATGCCGGACAAGAGTTCGTTCGTTGGGCCAGATCGAAAGATCCTTCTATCCCCATTTTACTGCAATCCACCCACCGGTTTAATGCTGAATTAGCTAAAGATCTCCATGTGAATTTTATTCACAAAAAATCAAAAACGTTACACCAGGATTTGCGGAAGTTTATTGTTAATAATTTTGGTTTTGGTGATTTCATTTTTAAAACACCTGACGGGAAAGTGATTGGTCATGTTACGAATTTAGTAGAACTCAAAAATGCATTAAAGACCATACCAATAAAATCATTGGAGTTCCATGCTGGAAGCAATCACTTTTCTAACTGGTTAGCTGCTCGTGGTGAATTTATTCTGGCATCAAAAATTCGACCATTAAACTATCGAGAATTTAAAAGTCATGAAGAGCATCGGGATGTGTTGGTATCTTTAGTTGATGAAGCTATCAAATTGAAGAAACAAACACGTGTTGTCGAATTTTCATCCTTGCATTTTGATCCAACCAAAAATTTTGTTCGTTTATGTCCGGGATCATTAGGAGGCAAAGCCCGCGGCCTGGCATTCATCAATTCATTATTAGATGACCAGTCATTACTCGATACATTTCCCAATGTTCATATTCGAGTTCCAAAAGCGTATGTTATTGCTACAACAGAGTTTGAATATTTTATGGAAGAAAATGAGCTCTTTGATAAAGCACTGAATTCAAAGAGCAACAAACACGTGAATAGATTATTTCTAAGGGCTTCATTGTCAAAAGGGATAATTAAATCACTTCGAGTGATAATCAAAGAAATAAAATTCCCGATTGCAGTCCGTTCTTCAAGTTTATTAGAAGATTCACAATACCAACCACTTGCCGGGATGTATGCGACGTACATGCTTCCCAACAGTGATAAAAGCAAAAAAATTAAATTTGAACAATTGAGCACTGCTATTAAGCTCGTCTACGCATCGATGTTTCATAAAGGAGCTCTTTCATTAATCGATTCGTCAGTTCACGCCCTGGAAGAAGAAAAAATGGCTGTCATTATTATGGAGCTTGTGGGACAAAAATTTGAAAATCGTTTTTACCCTACTTTTAGTGGAACTTCACAAAGCTTTAATTATTATCCTGTATCTTATATGCAGCGTAATGAAGGTGTCGCCTATGTCGCATTGGGACTAGGCAGAATCATAGCTGATGGAGGAAAATCATTACGATTCTCGCCAAAATATCCAGCTATTCTTCCACAATATTTTTCTATAAAAGCCACGTTAGCCGCTTCACAAAATTCTTTTTACGCCTTAGACTTAAAGAAGAAAACAAAACTCTTATTGAACGGGGAAACGGATAATCTGGATTTATTCGACTTGTCCATTGCAGAAAATGATCAAGTACTCTCATGGGTTGGCAGTGTGGTATCATCTGAAGATAATATTATCAGGGATTCCTTAAAGCATTATGGACCACGGGTGATCACATTCGCACCGATTTTAAAATTTGGTCTTTTTCCATTGGCTGATATTTTAAATAAACTGTTAGAAACAGGAAAACGTGCAATGGGTTGTGAGGTTGAAATGGAATTTGCTGTCAACCTGTTTAAAGATGGTCGCAAACCTGAGTTCTGCATATTACAGATCAAACCCATGGTCCTTGGAGTACAGGAAGAATTTGCCCACGAAGTTGACTTAACCAATGAAAATGTTATTTGTAAAAGTACTCTGACGCTTGGGAATGGTCTCTTTAATGATATTCAGGATATCATTTTAGTGGATCCGGAAAAATTTGATGCTGCCAACAGCGAAATGATTGCCAAAGAGATTGAAACTATTACCAAACAGATTCCATTAAAAACACCTTATATATTAATCGGACCCGGTAGATGGGGTACAGCCGATCCCTGGCTTGGAATTCCCGTAAAATGGCAGCAAATAAGTGGAGCAAAAGTGATTGTTGAAGTTGGTATTCCGGAATTCCCCGTTGATCCATCATTTGGAAGCCATTTTTTCCAGAATGTTACATCCATGAGGTTAGGCTACTTCACCATTAATCATAAATCCAAAACAGATATGATCGATATTGATTGGTTAAAGGAACAAGAAATTGCGAAAGAATTGAAGTACACGAAATGGATTCGGACTGAGCTGCCAATGAATATAGTGATCAACGGCTTTAGCGGTGAGGGACATATATTAAAACCCATGCCAGAAATGCTCGAAGCCATGGATGAAGAGGAAGCTTCGGGAATATAAATAAAGGACGAAAAACACAGCCCTTTTATTTTAATTTGATTAAACGACTCCCTGATCGAGCATGGCGTCTGCTACTTTAATGAAACCGGCGATATTTGCACCTTTTTCATAATTAACAAAATCACCTTCCTGACCATATTCCACGCATGACTCATGGATATTCTTCATAATAACATGAAGTTTGGCATCCACTTCTTCCCTGCTCCATTTTATCCGCATGCTGTTCTGGCTCATTTCCAACCCGGACGTTGCGACACCTCCTGCGTTTGCAGCTTTACCTGGAGCATAAAGAATCTTTTTATCCTTAAAGATTTTTATAGCTTCCGGTTCGGTGGGCATATTGGCTCCTTCGGAAACGCAGATACAACCATTTTTCAACAGTTCTTTAGCGGCATCTTTGTTGATTTCATTCTGTGTGGCTGATGGTAAGGCAACGTCGCATTTTACGGACCATGGGCGTTTTCCTTGTAAATATTCGCAACCATATTTTTCAGCATATTCTTTAATTCGTCCGCGCTTCACGTTTTTCAAATTCATGACGAATTCCAACTTTTCAGTATCAATCCCGTTCGGATCATATATGGCTCCACTGGAATCAGATAATGTCACCACTCTGCCGCCTAATTCATTCACTTTCTCAACGGAAAATTGCGCTACATTCCCGGAACCGGAAATCGCGACAATCTTCCCGTCAAATGATTCACCTTTTGTTGCCAACATTTCCTGGGCAAAATACACATTTCCGTAACCGGTTGCTTCCGGACGAATGAGGCTGCCGCCCCAATTCAAGCCCTTTCCGGTCAACACACCTGTGAACTCATTTCGAATACGTTTATACTGTCCAAACATATATCCAATTTCACGACCACCCACGCCGATATCACCAGCCGGCACATCTGTATTCGGACCGATGTGTCGAAATAATTCTGTCATCAATGATTGACAGAAACTCATCACTTCATTGTCAGACTTCCCTTTTGGATCAAAATCCGAACCACCCTTTCCACCGCCCATAGGTAACGTTGTGAGGCTGTTTTTGAATACTTGTTCAAACCCTAAAAATTTCAAAATGCTTAAATTGACGGAAGGATGAAAACGCAACCCTCCCTTGTAAGGTCCTAAAGCAGAGTTGAATTCAACACGATATCCCCGATTTACTTCAACTTCTCCACGATCATTGCGCCAAGGAATACGAAATATAATTACACGTTCCGGCTCAATGATCCGGTCTAAAATTTTGGCATGTATATATTGCGGATTATCCTGAATAAAACCCCATAGACTGGTGACCACTTCTTCCACTGCTTGGTGGAATTCCTGTTCACCGGGTGACCGAGTAATAACATTATCCATGAAATCCTGAACTGTCGTATACATAGTTACTTTTCCCCGTTTTTTATAAAGATTAAGTTGTCTGAAATTACGGAGTCAAATTTATGTAACCATATAAATTTTCGTGTCTTTTACCTTTGTTTTACACAAGCAGAATTCTAATTTTGCTGGCTTCATTTTTTGGTGATATTTATCATTTGGCGGAGTAGCTCAGTTGGTTAGAGCAGCGGAATCATAATCCGCGTGTCGGGGGTTCAAATCCCTCCTCCGCTACACTCGTCGGTAGCGACAAGAAAAGCCCCGTTTTTTGGGGCTTTTTCTTAGGCAAATAAGTTGGAAGTTATGGGAAGTTTTGGCCTAAAATGTAGGATTAATCCGACATTTACCATCTATTACTCACATACTATTTTGACTGGTAAGGAACATTAACCAATTAAAGACATA
>JADFRD010000126.1 GCA_022561485.1 Fidelibacterota bacterium
CAGGTATCGGTATGTCTGAAGAATATTTAAATAAAATATTTGAGGCTTTTTCCCAGGAGAGTGAGGGCTATACGAAGAAATACCAGGGCATTGGATTAGGTATGGCAATCGTAAAAGGCCATCTGGATATGAATCAGGTAGCTATCGATGTGGACAGCACTCAGGGAAAAGGAACGACATTTACCCTGACGTTTCCAAATCCCCAACAGATAAGCTATCAGCAGACTGAAGCAAAGAAATCGAAGCAGGATGAGGGTTTGTCATGATGGATAAGAAAAAACCGTTGGTGCTGGTTGTAGAGGATGATATGAATTCACAGATGCTGATGAACTATTATTTACGGGATAGTTATGAAGTTGATTTTGCCGTATCCGTAACTGATGCTAAGGAAAAATTAAAGAGTTTCAGTGCAGATATCATCTTATTGGATTTATCTCTTGAAGGCGGGGAAGACGGGTTGGATTTAGCGAGATATATACGAAACGAAGACAAATGGCCGGATATTTTCATCATTGCCACCACAGCACATGCATTTACGGCAGACCGGGACAATTGTATAGCCGCCGGATGTGATGATTACTTGGCAAAACCATTTACTAAGGTGGATTTGCTGGATAAAATTGCGCAAAATTTGAAATAGTTTTCTGTATTAAAGGGATTTTCCCAAGCCTGAGAAGCAGGCATTTTTGGAATGTATTGGGTTGAGAAAAATGAGTAATAATTACAACCCCCTAAATCCCCCTTTTTTAAGGGGGACTTTACTTATTCAACCGAGAATTCCCTTTTTTTAAGGGGGAATTTGCATTACAAACCAAGAAATCCCCCCTGCCTGCGGCGGGCAGGCTTGTCAAAGGGGGCCAGGGGGTTATGAAAATAGATGTTGATTTGTCGTTCGAATCCGGCTTCCTACCAAAGTCCCCACAAACAAGTGAAAGCCTCAGTCGGGCTCTAATTACCTTTAGAAGGTGGGAAAAATGACCATGACTCATTCACAAAATTTTACATACCACCTTCTAAAGGTTGATAACTTTAGTTGTATCGTGGCAATCTCCTGATCTTGGGGTAAAACCACCGCAAGGAGATTACTTCGTTGCCACGTAGAAACGGGTCGCCTCGTAAAGACAGGTTCGGTGTTTTTAAAAAAAAATAATAGATAGTTTCTTTGCGAAGGAGGTACGACTGAAGCAATCTCCTTTTATAAACAAAATCCAGAGGGTCGCTTCTAAAGGTGAAATAGTTTTATGAACAAAAATTCCCACAACTTTTGAAATGGTTATTTAAAATGAATAATCCATATTCGGAGATCCGGGGATCCATTTCGTATGGGCCCAATACACAATTAGGCAACAAAATCCCACGTCTGGCGCCTTGGAGTCCGCTTGGTCGTAGTTAAAAAATCCTCTCTCGATTTTAATTGTGTATATATTATCAATAAAGTAGATTAATCCTTGGTCGTCTTCATAACCTAAATACATTTACCGCTAAATAATCAGGATGTTTACTAAAAACAAGAATTCATCAGGTTACGGATATTCACCTTCTCCTCATTATCTTAACTATGAGGAATAATTAAACTTATGGATACTTTCACGAAAACAGCTTTGGATTATAAAAACATTAAGATGCCTAGGGCATTCATTTACATTATTGTTACCATCTGTGTCCTGCCTTTTATACTCAACTTATTTGGATTGGATTTCGGTACTCAGGGCAAGATGGTGGATCATGCCTGGGCTCTTGGTGCCCCCAGGCATGAAGTTATTGATGCCACTTTTCGAAGCCTGAGCGGTGCCCTTTCCCATACCCTGCTGGAGTGGAGCGCCTTTTGCATGGCGGCCTTTGTTGCACTCCTGGCCTTCAGCCATTACCGCATGACCGGTGATGTCACGACTCCCATCATCGGTGTGGCCTTCTTTATGGCCGGTTGCATGGATGCCTTCCATACATTGGCGGCTGATAGACTAATTAGCGCGGTAGCCGACAACCGTGACCTGATACCCTTTACCTGGGCCGTGTGCCGCTTATTCAATGCGCTGATCATGATCGTTGGTGTAGTTATCCTGATATTAGGCCGCAGGGAGAAATACGCCAAGTCCGGGATAAACTTTATTGTTGGATTCACTTTCCTGTCCGGGATTATCGCCTACTTGATTATTTATATATCAGCTACCTCAGTCCATTTACCCCAAACAACTTTTCCGGATGCCATAGTGACCCGACCCTATGATGCTGTGCCGCTGGTATTATTCCTCTTTTCCAGCTTGGTGATCTATCCGATGCTGCACAAGCGCTATCCGAGCCTTTTTTCCCACGCACTCATAATCAGCGCCCTGCCTCAGGTGGTAACCCAACTGCACATGACTTTTGGTTCCACGGCCCTGTTTGATAACCACTTCAATATCGCCCATTTCATGAAAATTGTGGCTTATTTCGTGCCTCTTATGGGCCTTATACTGGATTATATTTACACCCAACAGGCGAGTCAGGACAGCGAAGCACGCCACCGGGCCGTTGTTGATACCATGATAGATGGTGTAATTACCATCGATAGTCAGGGTATTATTGAAACAATGAATGGGGCAGCGGAAAGTATCTTTGGCTATAAATTACATGAACTGGTTGGGCATAACGTAAAAAGTCTCATGCCGGAACCTGATTACTCTAAACACGATGCATATTTGCGTAATTATCATGATAGCGGCGTACGGAAAATTATCGGGATTGGCCGCGAAGTCATCGGATTACGCAAAAACGGGGAAACATTTCCCATGGATCTGTCAATCGGTGAATTGGTTATATCCGGTAAGCGCATATATTCCGGTATTGTACGGGATATTACGGAGCTTAAAAAAGCGGAACAGATGAAAAATGAGTTTGTCTCAACCGTTAGTCACGAGTTGCGCACGCCTCTGACTTCCATTCGAGGTGCCTTAAAACTGGTATTGGCCAAGGCCAGCGACAGACTGAGTGACAAAGGGCTCCAAATGCTGAAGATAGCCGACCGAAACAGCGAGCGGCTAACCCTGTTGATCGATGACATTCTTGATATGGAAAAAATAGAATCAGGTAAACTGAAATTTGAATTTCAAGCGCTGAACATGGTTTCGCTCGCAGAAAATGCCCTGCAGGCTAACGAAAATTTTGCCCGCCAACACCAGGTTCACCTTAGACTAATCAGTAAAATCGATAATCTCAATGTATGGGGTGATACAAACCGTCTGCTGCAGGTTTTTGTCAATCTCATATCCAATGCAGTTAAGTTTTCACCCAAGGATGGGGTGGTTGAAATATCGCTGACAGAAAGAGAAGGTTTAATTCGCACTTCAGTACGCGATAATGGACCGGGAATATCCGAAGATTTTCGACCTAAAATATTTGAGCGTTTTTCCCAAGCGGACACCTCCGATGCACGGGACAAGGGTGGAACCGGTTTGGGTTTGAGTATCAGTAAATCGATTGTTGAGCGGCATAACGGATATATCGGTTTTGAAACAGAGTTGGGTGTGGGAACAGAATTTTATTTCGATTTACCGATTTGGACCAATTGATTGCAACCATTAAACGAATCATTAACCAGAAGGATGATCAACAATAATGGCCGATAAATTAAGTGTACTTTATGTAGAGGATGAAGCGGATATACGGGCAGTGACCGAATTTGCCCTGGAGGAAGGATTTCAATTGATTCTATGTTGTAACGGCCAGGAAGCCTTGGACAAAGCCCGGAATGTAATTCCGGACCTGCTCCTGCTGGATGTGATGATGCCGGGGATCGACGGTCCCACTACCTTGGCCCGTCTGCGAGAAATAGCTGGGTATGAACATATACCGGCCATATTTATGACGGCTAAGGTGCAACCACAGGAAGTGAAACAACTGATAGAATTGGGAGTGTTGGGTGTGATTCCGAAGCCCTTTGACCCATTAACGCTGGCAGACCAGATACATAGTCTTTTGAAAAGGGAACACGGATAACCACAATGAAGAAGTTTGTCTGTTAATCCTTGAAAAATGAAGGGAGACCAAAATGAAAATTGAGATAACCACATCTTTGGATCTGAAAGAATCTGAGAATTCCCTGCTTGATATGCATTCCTTTTTGAATATGCTGAATGTTTTGATATTTCAATATTCTCAAATAGGATCTATAATCGGGGAAAGAGGCGCCATTAAGTCTTTAATTGACCTTACCCTGGAAATTGCGGAGGGGCTGAAAGATGTTTCAAAGACAAAAGGGTATTTATCCGATTTTGCTGGAATAAGGCAAAAAATCCAGAAATGCTTAAAGCAAATTGAAGCGGACTTCCCGGATAAAACCAGCGCAACAGGATTCGAAAAAGCAACAACCACAATATCTTCGATACTGGATGTTATGGAAATTAGTAGTGTTCAATGGCTGGATAGAATGGAGGCGCCGGAACAGTGGGAATCTGTAGATATCCAGTCATTGTTAAACAATTTTTCGAAGGTATTCTCGGCCATTGAACAAAACAGCAACGGTCAATACTGCATAGTGGACAATATTGCTTCCCAGCGTGATACAGATTATTTTATCCGTCTTGATTTTACCAGTGTCGAGGAGGATCAGATTCTGATGCCGGCGGTTATTCAGGATGTTATGCAGGACCTTATTCTAAATGCCCGGAAATATACACCCCGGGGAGGGCAGATATTAGCTGGGTTAGAAAATAAGGGTCATTCACTGCGGTTTGTTGTCCAAGATAATGGTATAG
>JADFRD010000048.1 GCA_022561485.1 Fidelibacterota bacterium
AAGAAGTAACATGGAAGATGGGAGAAGGAAGAAGTAACATGGAAGATGGAAGAAGGAAGAAGGATATTTAAGTTTTTCTTAATATCCTAATCCATATTCCTAATCCTAATCTATCCTATAAAACCCAAATGCCGGATGATAAGTGTAAATTCGATAATCCCCGGAGAAGGTAATTTTACTCACATTGAATTTGTAAATCGGAAATGGTGTTATCAGGTCTAATTTAATATTTCGAGAAACGGTCCGATTGTGGGGAAGGGCAGGATCGTTGGGTCCAATAATGATCATTCTCTTTTCTATCAACGTTTCTCCGTTATCTAATAAAAAAACCAAAAATCCTTCCAGATGATTGATGGTGAGTTTGGATTCATTGTCAATTTGCACGACAACACTAACCGTTTTATCACCCATAATGCGAGGGCGAACATCGATGGTGATGGGTTCTGTTGCCAATAACCCGCTAAGTATGAGTAAGAAACACAGCTTTTTCATGTGTAAACTTCGTGAACGTTTTTGAAATAGAAAAGAAAAACTCTGCAACAAAATTTATAATAATTTGTACAATGTGCCACATATGAACGAAGATCAATTTCGACAAACACTCGCTAAATTAAACGATTCATTTTTATTGAAAAAAATTGGGCAATCTTATGGAGCATGGATTGCCATGGGCAGGTTAATGACAGGATCAGACTTAAATGATATCAAACGCATTTTGAATAAAGAACCGTTTGAATACAAAGTGACGTCCGAAGAAGATGAAATCGTTATTAGAGGCACTGGAAAAAGTAATGTTATCCTCCGCATTCCAAAAATTTCAAAACTGCACATGGGTTTGTTTATTGCAACAGTGCTAACCACACTTATTTCCGGAGCCATTATGGAAGGAGCAGACCTCATATCCAATCCGATATCGATTGCAAAAGGGATACCATTTTCATTTACGTTGCTCTTGATTTTGGGCTGTCATGAGTTTGGACATTACTACTATGCCATGAAACACAATGTGGATGCAACACTGCCGTATTTTATCCCTGCTCCGCCATTCTTATTTCTTATTGGTACATTTGGCGCTTTCATCAAGATAAAATCGCCTATTTATAAACGGGATGCGTTGTTACAAATAGGAGCAGCCGGACCTATCGCCGGGTTTATCGTTGCTGTTCCGGCATTGATTATTGGGTTGATGTTTTCAAATGTTGTAGATGTAAGCAGTGGGGAGGTTGGCATCATATTAGGAGATTCAATTCTGATGAAAATGCTAACATCCTTGATCTATCCCAGTTTGCCGGATGGAAAAGATATTTTACTACATCCTGTTGCGTTCGCCGGTTGGATTGGTTTGCTGGTGACTATGCTGAATTTATTACCGATAGGTCAATTGGACGGGGGTCATATTGCATATGCCGTGCTTGGGGAAAAACATAACCTCGTTGGAAAACTGGCTTTTCTTGCTCTTATTCCGTTGAGTTTTTTGTCATTGAATTGGCTGGTGTGGGGCATTTTAATTCTTATTATTATGCGGACCACAAAACATCCGCCCATCCAGGATATGGTATCACCGCTTTCCAAAGAGAATAGAATCATTGGATACGTTTGTTTAAGCATATTTATTCTATGTTTTATTCCCGTACCATTTCAATTTCCACAATGAGAATTTTTTTAACATTTATTTTTATTAATACTTTATTTAGCCAAGCCCGTGTCGGTGAGTGGGATATCTTCACTTCGCCGTTAGAAATAGCTGATTTGGTAGAATTAGACTCCCTGCTGGTGTGTGCTACGAATGGAGGAATACTGGTTTACGATCGTGATCTGAATGCATTTGATACGTACACAAAATTGGATGGTTTATTAAATACACATTTGGCAGTAATAACCGTTGATCCATATAATCAAATTTGGGTTGGCGGATCATCGCCAAATGGATTTATTCAGATTTTGGATGAATCATTTTCAGTCCGGAAAACATTCGATATGGATTTGACGGAGATTGCTGATTTTGCCATAACTGATTCAATTGCTTTCGGAGCATTTTTGCAAAATCAGGATTGGGGCATCATGGAATTTCGCTTTGACGATGAGCAATATTTTTATAAGGATGTATATAATAATTGGCCAGTTACGTTAAATCGGATAACGGGAATTGTTCTTGACGGTGAAAAACTTTATGTCGGAACGGATCAAGGTTTATTTATTGGTGACTGGAAAAATTCCAATTTGAAAGACCCCGCCAATTGGGTTCAACATAGTGCGCTAACTGGAAATATAACGGTCTTTCGTCGTCACAATGATGTCATTTTAATAATCATGGATAAAGATATTTATACATTCGATTTGGAATCGACAGATGTTGAACTGAAATGGGACTATTATCATGATTCTTATTTATTAAATGATATCGTATTAGATGAGGAAGGTGGACTATGGGGGATCCGAAAAAGAATATTCATTAAGATAAAGATGAATCCATCAGGAACTTCATGGACCAAAAGACCTGGAGAAACACTAAAACGAATTTTTACATTGTTGGACGGGAGTATTGTTGTGGGAACAACAACAGGATTGCTGTTTGTGGATACTGACAACCACTCATTTATTAGGCAAAAGCCAAATGCCATGGCTACAAACGAAGTGTCGGCAATCCATGTATTGAGCGATGGGCGCGTTGTAGCCGGATCAAGAAAAGGATTGATGATTAAAGAAGTAGAAGGATGGAGGAATATTGTCGGTATTAACGGCGATGCATTGATCATCCATGAAAACAGGGATTATTCCAGATTTGTTGCTGATACCATTCCGGTTCATTTTGGAGATTATTACATTGCTGATATTGAAGAAGGCCCGGATGGACTATTGTACTGCGGCATACGTGGGACATGGCCGGAACCTCGGGTTCATGGTGGGGGTATTCTTGTTATCGATATTGATGATCCTGCGAATTTTACTTTAATTGACACAAGCCACTTAGATTACTTTGAAGATGAATACATGATTGTGAAGGACATTGCCAAAGACCCTTTTGGAAATCTGTGGATTGCCGATACTTATGCCACAACGAATTTTGAACCCATCAAAGTTCTAAAAACTGACGGCACTTGGGGAGCTTTTAGCGTACAGGAATCTGGAAACACATTGAGCCTTACACCAAATTCCATTGATTTTGATTCCTGGGGCAGAGTATGGATTGGATCGTTTGAAGATAACAATAATGTGGGCGGAGCTAAAGACGGTGGTGTTACTATGCTGGATTATACGGGAGATCCTGCCAATCCGGCAAAAACAGAATGGACAAATGTTAGTGTAAATACGGATGCATCAACAAATACTGTCTGGTCATTGGGTATCAATAGCAATGATATTCTGTATCTATTAACGCCTAAAGGGTTAATTGGCCTGACACTGCAATTTTCAAACATTGACCCTGTTCAGCAATATGGCTTTACGTATTACCCCAATATTTCATTTGGTATAGGTTCAAAATTGAGAATTGATCCACGGGATAATGTCTGGGCTTGCTCGCCTTCGGACGGCGTATTTGTGCTGACATCTTCGGCGACGTTTTGGCCGGATATTAATGGGATTACAGAGAAAAACAGCTTTTTACTTTCGAATTCGGTTTCATCTGTTGCGTTTGATAGAAATGAAGGATTAGCCTATATCGCTACCAATAAAGGGATTAATGTTCTAAAAATTCCGTTCGCAGAAAAGAATAGAACCTTTTCATCGGTTGGTGTATTCCCCAGCCCATTCCGTGTGCCCAGTGATGTTCCGTTAACGATTGATGGATTAATGGATAATTCATCCTGTAAAATAATGACTCTTACGGGCCGGGTTTTAAAGACGATTAAATCCAGACCGGAGGTGGAAGGCTACCAAGCATTCTGGGATGGGAGAGATGAGTCCGGACAGTGGGTTGGAACAGGAGTATATCTTATTGCTGTGTATGATGAAAATGGGGCATCTTCATTTTTAAAAATTGCAGTCATTCATCAATAAATGGTCGTCAGGACAGTCAAAAATACAGTCAAAGTTGTGATCGGTGTCATCCTGGTGGTCATCGGGATCATTGGTGGTTTAATACCCATTTTCCAGGGATGGATCTTTGGAATACCTGGATTACTTTTATTGAGTTCTGTCTTTCCACCACTGCGAAAATGGTTGGAGCATATGAAAGAAAAAATAAAGCAGAAAATGACGACTGATTAAATCTTCTTCAACTGTATTAAATACAAATGTTGATGTTTGGAAAATGGGACATTTTATGGCCCCTTCTGACTATGCCGGTTTGTAGCCGTAGGACATCATTAAACTTTCAGGTTTGAATTGTCTTTCAGTCATTTTCAATTCAAGAATTATTTGTTTTAACGTTCAATGTATTCAGGTTTTAACCCAAATTCTAATTCCAACTCCTCCGCAATATTCTTTATCATTATTTTTCGTTCATCATGATGCACGAATGCACTTTTCATTGCAAAAATGGTCATTTCTCTGAAATCATGCAGGCCAAAGCCGAATAATTTCCTGGATAAAAGAAATTCATCTGTCAATGTCGTTCCGGACATGAGACGGTTGTCGGTATTTAGAGTGACTCGAATTCCCTGATTATAATAATATTTGATTGGGTGGTGTTTCAGGGAACGAATCGATTTCGTTTGCCAGTTAGATGTGAGACAGATTTCCAGGGGAATTCGATGATCAATAACGTAATTCATTAAATCTTTATCTTCCTTCAGTCGTGTACCATGCCCTATTCGATGGGCGCCGCAGTAATGGATCGCTTGATGAATCGATGCCGGTCCGAATGCTTCCCCGGCGTGGATTGTGGCATTAATATTATTGTTTAAAATCATATAGAATGCATCTCGATGATCTTTTGCCGGGAAATTTTCTTCAGCGCCGGCAAGATCAAATCCAACAACACCTCTGTTTTTGTAGCGCACCGTTAGATCTGCTAGTTTTAAAGATACTTCAGCTGAAATATTTCGAATACCGCAAACAATAATACCGGACTTAACTCCGAAATCATTTTCGGCTTTTTTTAACCCGACTCGAACGGCATCAATCGAATCAGCCGGTGTCATATCTTTTTGGTTATGGAGAATTGGAGAATATCGAATTTCAATATAGCGGACATTCTCTTTTGCAACATCTTCGATCAACTCATAGGCGCATCTCTCCAGGCTTTCCGGTGTCTGCATCACGCTTAATGTTATATCAAATCGAGATAGATAATCCTCCAAGGATCCCCTGGTGCTGCCTAAAACCAGAATTTTCCCCAAGTCTTCGACATTGGAACCAGGGAGAGAAACTTTATCTTTTTGCGCCAAATCCAATATTGTTTCCAGCCGCAGACTTCCATCGAGATGGCAATGCAGCTCAACTTTGGGGAGTCGCTGAAGTAATGAGTGAGTAATTCTCATTTTTTGGTGACCGAACGATAGAGCCAAAATATAACACCCATGAAGGCAATAGGTCCAAGAAATTCCATTCCATGAACAGCAGGCCACCAATCCTTATCGCCGGTTAAGAAGATAGGGACAGCAACAAGTATTCCCATGAGCGCTTCCCCGGTGATGAGTCCGGATGCCAGCAGTAAACCTTTCTTTTCTGTCGCTTTGGTGGCTCCCGACATTTTTCCTAAATGATTTATCATGCCGCCTAAAAATATTGGGACTGTTAATTCAATGGGCAGATAGATTCCCACTGCAACTGCTAATACGGGAATTCGAAAATCCGAACCGCGCTTTTCCTGGCGAATATCCATCAAGATAATAATAACACCAATGATGGCGCCAATAAATACAAAATTCCAGGGGAGATTACCTGTGAAAACTCCCTCAGCCACTGACATCATCAGCGTTGCTTGGGGAGCAGAAAGAGTGGGTGAACCAATCGTATACGCCGTATGCAAAATATCCAGTACCAGCCCCAAAACCACCGCAGCGCTCAGGGTTCCCACTATTTGCATCACTTGCTGTTTCCAAGGGGTGGCGCCAACAATGTATCCTGTTTTCAGATCCTGCATATTATCGCCGCCAATTGCGGCTGCACAACAAACAACTGCTCCAACCATGATGGCTCCGGCAGCGCCAACGCCTGAGTCGGAACCAAGCAAAAGCAGCAAAAGTAACGAAGTAAAGAGGATTGTTGCGATGGTAACACCGGAAATGGGGTTATTGGACGATCCCACCACACCGGCCATGTACGCGGCAACGGCGGAGAATAAAAAGCCGAAGATGACCATAACAATAGTCAGCAGCGCAGCAATACCCACAGATTTAAGGATGCCAATGTATAGCATAAAAACAGGAATTAATAGAAGCAGAATCACCAGTCCCACGTAGGTAATGGGAATATCTTTTTCTACTCGGGGCACATCGCCGCCGCTCTTGGCATTTTTAACAGCATCCAAGCTCGCCTTAATACCGAGAATCAGCGGTTTAAATAATTTAAAGAGTGACCAAATTCCGCCGATCACCATGGCGCCAACACCCATATAACGAATTTTTGAATTCCAAATTGTCCAGGCTGCATCCATGGGATCACCTTCAAAGCCATTAATGGCGGAATAAATAGGGATGGCCACCGCCCAGGAAATAAGTCCGCCGGCCACCACCAGGATACCGATATTCCTGCCGACAATATATCCCACGGAAATCAGGGCAGGGGACAAACCAGTACCAATACCAAAGATGGATTGACCGACTGTAAGGGCTCCCTCCATAGCTGCATGCCACATGGTAAACCCCTGCTGGCAAATTTTCATTCCAGCGCCAACGATTCCGGCAATTCCAATTATTTTCAAACCACCGGCAGCATCAGGTTTTTCACTGGTTCGCGCCTCTTCTCCCGCTCTCAATATTTCTGCTGTGGCAATTCCTTCCGGATATTTCAGTTTAGCAACAACAATTAACGCTCTACGTAGCGGAATGGTAAACATAACGCCGATGATGCCGCCAATGGCTGCGATTTTTGCAACTTCCCAGTAGTTAAATGATTCCCAATAACCCATTAATACCAAAGCTGGAATGGTGAAAATAACTCCTGCTGCCAGTGATTCCCCCGCAGAAGCGGCTGTTTGAACAATGTTATTCTCCAAAATATTGGATTTTTTAAACAAAGATAAAATCCCCATTGAAATCACAGCAGCAGGGATAGAAGCAGATACAGTCATTCCTGCAAATAGACCCAAGTATGCATTGGCGCCGGCAAGAACCATGGAGAGTAAAACACCCAATAAGAGTGCTTTAACCGTTATTTCCGGAAGTGGTTTGTGGTTAGACATCGGGATTCCTTGATTTATTATTATATAAGATAGATAGGAAACTCATTGCCCATCAAGATATTGGTGAGCGAAAACTGGTATTTGGTAACTGGTGGGTGGAGTGGTAGCTGGTGCTCGATATGCGGTTTATCATTATGAAATGTGAAATAAATACTATACATCTAATTATTTGATTGATCGAGGTCTCTCTATCTGCCGAAGTCGTTAGCGCAGACATACTATGTCAAGCATTTTGTAAAACAGGGACATAATTGCGTTGGTTCATTGCGTGTTACACCATGTCTGCCAGAAAGATTCTTTCCTCGTATTTGCAGTGATTTTTCCACATGGAAAAAATGATTTCCAGCCGTTTATCTGCCAATAGTTGCAAGGTGTGATTATGTATCTTTCCCATTTCACGGTGTTTCTGATATTAATGGTAAGCCCAGTGGCTACGGGTAAGGCTGCAAAAGGCAAACGGCTGCAGTGCATTCCTAAAGGGTTTGCGACGACAATGGCGAAATCCTTGTCGAAGTCCGTCGAAGGCAACAAAAAACACACTCATCTCAAGATGTTTAGCTCATCACTGAATAAAAGTGATTTCTGTTCCATCATTTGACATATTCTGCAAATATATCAATATTAAAGTAATCGTCTTCGTATTTTATTAATAATCTTCTTTTTTTGATTGAAGCGGAATGGTTAAAATACTTGGAAATAAACGTATTAATTTCAATTGAATTAAGAAATACATTTCTCAAAGACAGGTAGATGGATTGGAGAAAATAATATTTTATCAACACGTTTTACAAAGACAAGGAAAATTATATGAAAGCATTATGGTTAGCGTTCGGTGCTATTTTCATTGCTGAACTTGGAGATAAAACACAACTGGCGGTGTTTGCCATGAAGGCAAAAGGAATGTCCGGCATGGGTATTTTCTTTGGGGCAATGTTGGCATTTGCTCTGGTAACTGGCATTGCTATACTTTTGGGAGATTGGGTAAACACAAAAATTTCAAGTGAAATTCTTGGGAAGGCAGCTGCTGTTGGATTTGTGGTTATTGGTGTATTCATGTGGTTTGGAAAACTTTAGTTTATATCATTGAGAAAAAAGGAAATGTTGGGAGTCGTACATGAATATATGTCCTTTTTAAAAACCTAAATCCCTATTTAAAACTGGGTATTTCCCAATGTTAGAGGAAAAAACCGGCATTGGTTAACCAAGATTAACAATAGATAAATTAGATACTCCGCCGCTTTTATTTAAAAAATATATAGGAACTTTATTCCTTTTGCCTATTTAACTACTTGAACATATATTCAAATAGACATAGGAGTTAAATAAATATGAATAAAACAATCATTACTACAATGGGTGTAGCATTTTTGGCGTCGCTTTGTTGTATTGGCCCCATAGCATTGCTTGTGCTCGGATCGACTTCAGTAGGATTATTCACTGTTTTTGAACCTTTTCGTCCCATTCTTGCAGTTCTTTCCCTGGGAGTACTAGTGTATGCATATTTCAAGCTATTCAGAAAAGATAGAAAAGATTGCTGCAAAACAGAAGATTTAAAAAAATCTCTTCGAAAACAAAAACAAATTTTAATGGGAATTACACCATTTGTTTTTGTTTTGCTGACTTTCCCGTATTTCGCAGGAAGTTCACATGATGGGAATTCCAATAACCATACCGGAATAAAATCCGAATGGTTGGTTGAGGGGATGACTTGCGGAGGATGCGCAGCCGGTATGGAAGGCTCATTAGCCGCTACGGATGGAATGAACTATTGCAAAGTGAATTATAAAGATAAAAACATGCTTTGCTTTACAGACGACAGCAAACTAACGATTGATAAGATTCCGAAATTGGTAAGCAGCAATGGGTTTAAAGCAATTCAAAAAATAGAACATACAACTCATGGTAAAGGTTGATCATTATGTCTGATTGTTGTTCAGTTTCACAACCAGAAACAAAATCAACTGAGATAAAATGTCCTTCATGTGACCAAAAAGGGAAACAAGTAGATTTACTCACAATCAGGAGCATAACCCGTAGGGATTTCCCCCATTATGGTGAACTGACCAAAGGATTTCTTTGCTTAAATCCGGATGATGCAACAGTTTATTATTTTTCGAATTTAGATTTCATTGTTAATCAAGATGATGTTGTAACTGATATTGGTTTTAAAACCAATTCAAACACGAAAACAGTCTGTTATTGTTTTCGCCATACAAAACACGACATCATTGATGATTATTTAGAACACGGTATATCCAATATAGAAAATGACGTAAGACAAAAAGTTAAAGACAAACAATGTACCTGTGAGGTGAGTAACCCAAAAGGGAAATGTTGTTTAGGTGACATTCGAACCGTAATTAAAGGAGTTGAAGAAAATGGCTGAAAATATAAAGCGTTCTTGTGTTAGGTCATATGTAGATCAAGATAAAATTCAACAATTGCAAATGGAGTTAGTCCTGAAAGATTACGATAAGTTAGGAGAAACATTATCCATATTGAGTAATCCAACCCGCATAAAAATCCTCGACTGTTTGTCCAAGACGAATGAACTATGCGTTTGTGATCTTGCGGATATCTTGGAAATGGATGTGTCTGCAATATCTCACCAGTTACGTAAGCTCAAAGACAGAAACTTTGTAAATAAACGTCGAGATGGATTAACAATTTATTATCGATTATCCTTAGATAAAAACTGCCAAAAGGCATGTGACTTTATCGAATCATTATTCGTTAAAGAATCTGAATTAATACAATGAATCTCATAATGAAAAAAATATATTTGATTTTATTAATCGGTTTATTTCCGATTTACCTTTTTGGACAGTGACCACTTTGAAGTAATCCTTCACTCCCGGTCGGGAGTACAACAGAGGGCATTGGTGTAGTCCAGGGGTCCTGGATGGCGGGAATGGCTGGTTCCATCAATAATTTTACACCCGTTCATGATGATAATGATGGATCAGAAGCAAGCCATGCAGGGGAAATAGACGTATTTATGACAAACTTTTACGGATTATACGGAATCACAAATACATTAAATCTATCTATGAATTTTCAATATAAATATTGGAAACAATTTGACGTAGAACACGAGGATGCACATCACCGAAATGAGATCCAATCTGGTCTGGGAGATTTAACGTTGGGATTGCGAGGAATTGTGATCAATGAAAATTTTGGACCCGGTCAACGTCTGTTTATTGATGGTGCCATAACATTTCCCACAGGAAAAGATTATAAATTCAATCCTTTCGGAGATGAAGCAGATAGTATTGACCACATCCATTTCGCCTTGGGAACAGGACAAATCTCCTATTCTTTAGGTATCGAATGGTGGCGGAGATCTGAATTCCCATATATAATCGGTGTATCTTCCAAATTCAAGCAGGCTCTGACAGAAAGTAAAGAAGGTTTTAAACCTGGCTCAGTTGTCAGTTTAACTCTACATGCAATTCAACAAACCCCTATCATTAAGTCCGTTTTTCCGTATCTGCAAATGGAATTTCGTCGTGAATGGCCTGACAAGTGGAATGGAGAAATTGCTCCCAATAGCGGTGCAATATTTATTGATATATCCGGACAACTGATTTATGAGATTAGTGAGCGTAGTTCCGTTGTACTGTCAATTGGTTATCCGTTTTGGCAGGTTTTAGAAGGAAGTCAGCTTTCCAGTGTGAATTATGCCTTGAGTTATCGATTCAAGTCATTTTAATCGGTTTTATTGATTTGGATTTTATAGTAAGACTTCTTTGACTCCGGGCAGTACCTTGGATTCTTAATTAGGGAAATATTAACTTTTATTATCATAATCAAAGTCTAATGGAGAAATGAAATGACGAAGCTTTTTCCTTGGATTTGTTAAAGTATTGAGGTTATTGATGTCTTTGTTTTGTTTTATATAAGGAGATTGCTTCGATTTCTTCCGAAACCTCGCAATGACATTTTATTGGGGGGGGGGCAGGGAAAAGTGGATAAATTGGCCAATTATCAATGAGAAAATTATTTACGAAATACCCATAATGATACATTTTGGCAGCAGTATTAAGAAAATATTTTATAAAATTATTTCTATATTCATTGTTAGATTTAATTCATTGATATTTAGAAAATATCTTTCAGAAAGTATCGAAAAACGCAAAAGAATAAAACCGAAGTTTTATTAATCAACCTTCCTCATTTGAACTCAGTTGCGAACAGTTATATTATTGAAATAATCGATGTTCATTTTTTCCCATGCTGCCAGCGGATATATCGCCGGTAAAGTAATATCACGTCATAAAATACTGGAAAAGCACCGGCAGTATTTCATAGTATTAGTGATATTATTTTCATTGGTTCCGGATGTTGACGGCATCAATTCACCCACTGTTGCCGGGCACCATTCAATAATGCACACTCCAATATTTTGGATTGTGATTACATTATTTTTATGGATAATTGGTGGATATTGGAACTCTTCAAAATTAAAGATGATATCTGTCGGCGTATTTTCTGGATCCATGCTGCATTTAGTAACCGATTGGATTACAGCCAGGACGGTGGGGATCCAATGGTTGTATCCATTTAGCACAATAAATTTTCACCTATTCCCCATTTTCCCGGGGCAAGGTCAGATTCCTATAATAGAAATGGTTCAGGATCCATATTTCACATTCTATATGGAAAACACTAAATTAGCTGCATTAGAAATTGGAATAAATGTCCTTGTTATCATTATTCTTATAAGAAATTTTTTTATCAAATCATGAAAGGAAAATTATGAAAAATGCGTTAATTATTGTTGCTTTACTGGTTTTCGCCATTGGCTGTGACAGTGGAAAAACAGCCAAAGCAGATATTCAATTGGCATCCATGCAATGCGGTATGTGCAAATCAACAATTGAAAATGGTATATCCGTAGTAGAAGGAGTTGTAAAAGTGGAAGTGGATGTTGAAAAGAAGGTCGGGCACGTTACATATAAAGCAGGTGTTGTGGACCTGGCTGCCATTGAGAAAGCTATTTCCGCATTGGGTTACGATGCGAACAATACGAAGGCAGATCCTGAAGCTTATAAAGATCTTTCAGATTGTTGCAAAGTTCCTGGTGGTCATTAACGTGCGTTTAACATTGACAGTTCTGCTAATTGCAGGGCTGTTTTTTTCCTGTGGGAAGACGAATTATCCGGCATATCCCGATACGGTTATAGGCAGTGCTTATCCCAACATCTGCCAAACCGATAATGGATTTATCATGATTTGGTATGAGGGAGATAACGAAATAGTCATGTCTGAATTCAATGGAAATGACTGGTCTACTAAAGACACGATTGTTTCCAGCGACCGCTTTTTCAAAAACTGGGCAGACCTGCCGCAGATCTATCACGCCGGCGGTGATACATTCGCTGTTTCCTGGTTGGAGATGAGCGATGAGGGGACGTTTGATTATGATATTAAAGTTGCCATGTCCACAAACAGGGGCAAAACCTGGACAGATCCGGTTGTCCCGCATCAAGACGGCATTAAAGGTGAACATGGTTTTGTATCATTTTTTGGTTTTGGTAAACAAACTGGTTTGATTTGGCTGGATGCCCGAGCCATGATGGCTGGAGATCAAGAACATGGCATGGGTACTATGCGGCTCTATGCTTCTACAATCAATCCTGTCGGAGAACTTGGGCTTGAGATCATGCTGGATAATATGGTCTGTGAATGCTGTCCCACAACTGCGGTCAATACGAGTGTTGGCCCACTGGTGGCATACCGGGATCGCGATAATGACGAAACGCGAAATATTCGGTTGACATTTGTCAACGGTGCCCATCCATCGGTGCCTATTCATGACGATGGTTGGATCATCCCTGGTTGTCCTGTGAATGGTCCTGTACTGGCAGCGAATGGAGAACAAGTTGCCATAGCCTGGTATACAGCGCCAGATAATAATTCAAAGGTGAATATTGCCTTTTCCCATGATGGCGGATTGACATTCTCTGATCCAATTCGGATTGATAATGGTTCACCTATCGGTCGAACAGATGTGGTTTGGCTTAACAATGAAACTATTTTGGTCAGTTGGTTGGAAGAGGGAACAGATACCGGTGAATTGATTATTAAGTCTGTAAATGTTGATGGCAGATCGAAAAAAGTAAAATCCATCAATGTAAATTCCAGCAGGGGCAGTGGATATCCCAAACTGGCAATAACGGGTGATTTTGTTTTTGTTACCTGGACCGAACCTGGGGTAGATGGGGGTATTCGATCAGAATGGATTCGTACTAGTAAACTGGTGGAGTGGTAGCTGGTAACTGGTGAGTGCCTGCCCGCCTTCGGCGGGGTAGCTGGTGAGCAACAGCGGCCGCTGGGAAAAATACTCGAAAACTGGGAAAAAGTTAGCTAATTAATCAATCATTCATTCGTTCAATCAATCATTCATCCTTGCTATCTTTCCATTTTCATGAGCCTGGCGCCCTATAATTGAAATTTAAATTAATCCCTTTCTGTTTTTCTTCTCTGTTGTAAATTTATCATACCCGATATGCGTGTAAAATTATTTAACTGGATTACCCGTTTGCTTATTCTGTTCATGTTTGCTGGTGTTCTGCCGTTAGAATCTGTTTCAGCCCAGACGGCCAAAACACAGCAGGACAAAAAGAAAAAGAAGAAAAAAAGTTCTTCCAAGAAAAAGAAGCCAAGCAAAAAGAAGACATCTTTAAAGAAAAAACCCAGTAAAAAATCTTCCAAAAAAAAGAGGCCGAGAACAAAAAGTTCGGTAAAGAAAAGACCTTCCAAAGAACGCCCGTCAAAAAAGAAACCACGTAGATCAGCCCCTAAAAAAGTGAGAGCAACACCGGTTCCAAAAAAGGAAATTTCGGTCATACAGCTGACAAATGATTTATTTGATTATACCAGTCAATTGAAAACCAGCAGCCGGCGATTGGCACATGCCACACGTTATTTGTCGACACCACAAAAGAAAGAAGTACTGCGCATAGAGTCGAAAGAAAAATATTCCACTCGTGATTATGAAGAAGCGGCAGCTAAAGCTCCCCACGATTTACGAACTCAACGTCAATTGGGAATGCATTACGAGCAAATCCAAGATTGGGAAAATGCAAAAGATGTTTATTTAAGAATTTTAACGCAAAATCCACTGAATCCTGACGCTCATTTCTACTTGGGAAACTTGTACCAGAACATGGACGAGATGCACAAAGCACGACAGTCTTACGAAGAAGCGTTGGCATTGGATCCAAACCATCGAGCGACATTAAGTGTATTGGCCGGAAGCAAAGGTACTGTGGAAAATCTGACCGTCTTGGAAGAATCGGCAGTGCTCAACCCGGATGGACCTGCCCAGAAATTGACGCTCATTAAAAAGAAACTGAATACAGGCAACTTTGAAGATGCAGTCAAATTGGCTATCATAGCACAAGAGCAATTCCCCAAGCAAGTCGGGTTTGTTTATTTACAGGGCAGAGCTTATGAAGAATTGGGTGAACTGGATCGGGCGAAACGATCATACCAGAAGTCCATCAAAATGGACCCGCGCAATGAAGAATCCCATTTATCTCTGGGGCATCTCTACTTTAATCAGGGCAAATATGTTTATGCCGCCCTGGCGTTCAGTGACGTAGTATATCTGAACAACTATGATGTAGACGCCCGCTACATGCAAGGTTTGAGTTATTTCAACGCCGATGAATGGGGACGGGCCGCCGCCTCTTGGGAAGACCTTTTGCATTATGCCCCTCAGCATCCACTGGTCAAAACCTTATTACCTCAAACTTATTACATCATGGCAGTGGAATACAATCGATTGGGTAATTCATCATTGGGTAGAACATCATTCAGCAAAGCCTTGAGTGTGAACAACTATTCCCGGAGCTGGCTCCCAGGTGCCATGCGCACATTGGGTAAATATTACCGGGAAAAGGGCATGCATAAAGAATCGCTGGCTGCCTACCAGGAAGTCGTGGAACTAAAACCCATGGATGCACAAGCCTACACCGGTATGGGCATTACCTATTGGAAAATGAACGAATGGCAGTTGGCTAAAGCCGCTTGGCAGCGCAGCTTGGAATTGAACCCCGACAACAACGAAGCCAAGGGTTGGCTCCTGATTGCCCACCAGAGCTGATATTCAGTTTTAATGTTTTTCATATAAATCTTAATACTTTAATGAAACATTTTATCCCCATCATTTTTCTGGGTAGTCTTATAGCCCAAACCTCATACCCCGGAGATGATAATGTCCGTCAGGGAGTCTATGCATTTTATAATTATAAAACAGCCGAGGCGATAAATATTCTTCAAAAAGCCCGGGAGGATTACCCGGAAAATCCAACGGTACATTTGACTTGGGCAGCGGCCCATTGGGTCCATAACCAAGCCAATTCATCCGTGGAGAAAACGTACAACGATTTAGAAAATGATTTGAATATAGTTATTCCCATTTATGAAAAATTGGTTCATAAGTTTCCGGATGATCCAAATTATCAATTATATTATGGTTCAGCCAAAGGACTCATGGCTCGGATTCATTTAGGTAAGAAGGAATGGATCAAAACCTTGGAATGGGCTTACAAAGGGTTTCGTACAATCCAAACTGTTGAAAACGACCATCCGGAAATTGCGGATGCTGCTCTACCCATGGGCATTGTGGAATATTACGCTGGATTAAGAAATGTGGTTATTCAATTCGCAGCCAGACTTTTTGGGCTGGAACCGGGTAAAGATGTGGGTGTGGAAAAAATGGAAAGAGCTGCTGCTGAAGGTCAATGGTCATGGATTGAAGCAAAAGGAATTTTATCATTCGTCTATTTATGGGTGGACCTAAATCCGGATTTGGCATTGAAACACAGCTCAAAGTTAGTGGAGGAATTCCCCAAAAATTTCTATTTCAGAATCTTGTACACGGAAAGTCTGATTAGAAGCGGCAAAATGAACTCAGCGTTAACATCATTAAATGCATTAAAAAAAATGTTTCCTGATTTGACTGAAATTCAGAAGAGTTGGTATTACAGTTATCTGCAATATGAGTTTGCCCTGTACCACTTTTTAAATGGTGATGTTGATAAAGCAATAATATATGTAAATGAATCCGTTAATAAATACGGTGCAGAATTAGACATCATTCTGGCGAATGCATGGTTTCTAAAAGGTCAAATTCATGATTTAAAACAGGAACGCAAGGTAGCCGTGAACGCTTATAAACAATGCATTGAACTGGATAATTATACGTTTGTTATTGAGAACGCCAAGGTGTATATCAAGACACCATATCATCCGTAGAACTTGGATATTGAACTCCTACAGAGTTCTGTCATTTAGTAATATTTTAACTATAGATATATAACCCCTCCGGGGTTTTACCGGTACTATTTGTTATTATCAGCGGGACAAAGGTGCATGTGGTTATATTTGATAACACTCCATAGGAGTGAAATATCTATAGAATATTAATATGGATAGTTACCAACCCTGTAGGGGTTGAATATTTGAGTGTATGATGATTCTAAAATATCATAAATAGGGGTAAATTCTTCAGTGGATAATTCCTATCAACCGTATTGTAACAGCTTAAGTCAATACTCCCGTTTCAAGACCCGTGAGGTGGCCGTTGGCGATGTAATCGTTGGTGGTAATCATCCGATCCGTATCCAATCCATGACCACCACAAATACCATGGATACTAAGTCCACGGTGGAGCAGTCCATAGGCATGATTAATGCCGGTTGTGAGATTATTCGCATTACAGCTCCCAGCAAGAAAGATGCTGAAAATTTAAAAAATATTAAAGATGAACTTCGCCGAAGAGGTTATAAAACTCCGCTGGTAGCAGACATTCACTTTACACCGAATGCAGCGGAAATTGCCGCTCGTATCGTTGAAAAAGTTCGCATCAATCCCGGGAATTATGCCGATAAGAAAAAATTTGAAATACTGGAATACACAAATAATCAATACAGTGAAGAATTAGAACGGATTCGAAATCGATTCCTGCCATTGGTAAGAATCTGCAAAGAAGAAGGCACAGCTTTGCGTATTGGCACCAACCATGGCTCACTTTCAGACCGTATTATGAACCGTTATGGAGATACACCGTTGGGAATGGTGGAATCTGCCTTGGAATTCACCCGGTTTTGTATAGACGAAAATTTTCATAACATTATTTTTTCCATGAAAGCCAGCAACACGAAAGTGATGGTACAAGCATATCGATTGCTAACAGCAACCATGATCAAAGAAGGCATGAATTATCCGCTGCATTTGGGCGTGACTGAAGCGGGAGAAGGTGAGGATGGACGAATCAAATCTGCCGTTGGAATCGGTACTCTTTTGGAAGACGGATTAGGTGATACGATCCGGGTATCTTTAACGGAAGAACCGGAAGCGGAAATTCCCGTGGCAAGAGCATTGGCAGATCGGTACAATTCAGACCGTACAGCTCAATTACCGGTAATTGATGATCCTCCATTTCATCCTTTTGGATATGAAAAACGGGAAACCATCCAAATACAAAATTTTGGTGGAGAAAATGTGCCTCGTGTTATTGTTGATTTGAGTCGTATCAAGAATCTTAAACAAGCAGATTTGATTCATTGCGGTCACTATTATAATAAAGAACTGGACAAATGGACCACAGCTGATGCGGCGGCGGATTTCATTTATATAGGAAAAAATGCAATCAATTTTGAATTACCGGGAACGGTAAGTGTCATCCGGAATGGTGAAACCTGGCAGGAAAAAGATCAGCACTATCCAATATCGTCACTTGAATCTGTTGCAGACATTTCGACAGAAATACACTTTGTTAACATGACGTTGAAAAATATCAATCAAGACACAATAGGTTCCCTTCCGGGAAATGTGATTCTTGTTTTGGACGCTGAAACTGATCATGCAATGGCAGAAATGCGCTTGGCCTTCT
>JADFRD010000127.1 GCA_022561485.1 Fidelibacterota bacterium
CGAAAAAATTGGTTTCCATTTGATCCCGGATTTCCTGCTCAGTAAGGTCTTCAAAGAAACCGCCGATAGCATAGCCGGCATTGTTGATAATTACATCTAATCTTCCGGCTTCTTCTTCAATTTGCTCTATAACAGCTTTGATCGTTTCATCATCCGTCACGTCAAGGCGAACCAAATGAACCTCCCCACCCCGTCTTGCCACTTCTTCCAGCAAATCATCCTTCTTTTGCAGATCTCGCATAGAGGCATAGATGGTATGGTCGGATGCCGCCAAACGTGCGGCTGTATTCAACCCGAAACCGCTGGAACAACCTGTGATTAAAATTACGCTCATGGTTTAACCTAACTCAATTTAACCTGAATAATTCATCAGCAAATACAAGATTGTATTAAGTGTAGCAATAAATGGTGTTATGAAGATATTGCTGATGAATTATTTACCAAAGGCCGATAAAATCGGGGTTAACCCTCCCGATTCAATCGGGATCGATACGGTGTCGGCCCGCCCGCCTGCCGTCGGACAGGTAGGGTGATTAATTCATGGATAATGAATTAATCAGGTTAACAAAAAAATGTTGAAAGATTCCATCCGTTAGCTAACGGATGGAATCTTTACTTACCATAATTCAGCAAGTGAGCCATTGACAAAAGAGAGGGTTGGGTGTATTTTCTTCTTTCCAAAAACAAATTTAAAACCATTCAGAGTGTTGTAATTCAGGGGAAAAGACAAATAAAAGAATGCGAGTTGGAATCGATATAGGTGGAACTAAGATTGAGGGTGTCATCCTCGATGCCGATGGATCAACCATTATTCGGGAGAGGGTTCCCACCCAATCCCAAAAGGGATACCCACACATCGTCTCCCAAATCGCCCAACTATGGGAAAAATTAAACCGCTCCATTGAGGAAGAATTCACAGTAGGTGTCTCTGTACCGGGACCGTTAGATCACACTGGGCGGAGGATGAAAAAGAGCAATACCTTCTGTCTCATTAATCAACCCATTCAAGATGATATTGAAGCTATCGTGAGAGTCCCGATCACAATGGACAACGACGCTAACTGTTTTGCACAAGCAGAAACCTCTTTGGGAGCAGCAAAGGGGGAAAATATGGTTTTTGGTGTCATCATGGGAACAGGCGTGGGCGGAGGAATCTGCATTCATGGGAAAGTTCATAAGGGACATCAATACTTAGCCGGTGAATGGGGGCACAGCCTACTCCACCCCGGTGGGAATTCTTGTTATTGCGGTAAGTCTGGCTGTGTGGAATCTTACATCTCCGGTCCCTCATTGGAAAGACGATTTACTGAGCTTACAGGTGAGGTTAAACCTCTGAAAGAAATTATAAAAAATCCACCGCAAGACTGGAAAGAAGAATTCCTTACTAATTTTGGAATGGCTCTATCCAACATCGTCAATATTCTGGACCCCGATATCATTGTGTTAGGTGGAGGCGTCTCAAATATAGAGTTCCTCTATACGGAAGGTCATCAATACGTTGAACGATATTGCTTTGACGACACTCTGGATACACCCATTGTTAAAAATAAATTAGGAGATTCTGCCGGAGTCTTTGGGGCAGCATATCTATGACTTAAGTTTTGCACATATTAAGTTTTTTATATTTCATAATATGTTTATAAATAAAATCATTAAGTATCGTAATTAAAAATACGAATTTCTTATTGCCTTTTTTCTCTGTACTTTTCTTAGCGTAAGAAAAGTACCAAAAGAAACTGTCGTCCCGACATGACTATGATCGGGATAATTCATTCTAATCCTCCACGATGGTTTGACGTCAATGATAAAATTTTTCTAATGCGACAAAAGAAATTCTATAATGGATTTAGTTGATGAGAAGTGCGAAACTTGAGTCTATGATACCCGCTATTGACGTTCGAAACCTGAAAAAATCCTACCTGCCCATCAACCGGCGGGCTGGCGGCAAGACAATTGCCCTTAAAGGCATTGACCTGACCATAAAGTCCGGTGAGTTTTATGGACTCTTAGGACCCAACGGCGCCGGGAAAACAACCACTATCGGTATTATCACCGGACTTGTAAGACTGGATGAGGGAAGTGTCTCAGTGATGGGCAAAGATATTATATCGGATTACAGATTTACCCGGTCCAAAATTGGAGTTTCCCCTCAGGAATTAACAGTTGACTGGTTTTTTACAATTGAGCGACTACTCTATTTTCAAGCAGGGTATTATGGAATCCGAAAAGAAGAAGTTTCAGACCGAATAGAACAACTCCTCAAAAAGTTTGGACTTTACAAGAAAAGAAATTCAAAAATCCGTGAGCTCTCAGGTGGAATGAAACGGCGCTTCCAAATTGTAAAAGCTCTGGTTCATGACCCGGAAATACTCATTCTGGATGAACCAACAGCAGGCATAGACGTCGAACTCCGGCATATGCTGTGGGATTACCTCAGACAACTTCACAAAGAGGGCAAAACCATTCTTCTGACAACTCATTATATCGATGAGGCAGAACTTCTGTGCGAACGGGTCGGGATTATAAATGAGGGTACAATTGTGGTGGAAGGAAAACCGTCGGAACTGATCCAATCTTTAGGCAAAGGAAGTATAGAAGTATATTTGTCTGATTGTGATCCTGAAAAAGAGGCATTGATCTCTGGTTTTTCATATGTACTAGAACCCTATGATGGAGGCAGTCGTCTTGTCTTTAGCGTAGATGAACCGGAGAAATCCCTTTCTGAAATCATTAAAGCTCTCAGTTCTAACGGTTGTCACATCCATGAAGTCAAAATTACCAAATCAAGCCTTGAAGACGTATTCATAAGTCTAACGGGAAGGGCGATTAATGACTAAAAAATGTGAAAGGTGTTCATGTGTTAAAGGTGTTTCCCGTAGGGACTCCTCTGGAGCAAGTGTTAAAGTACCCATCCACTTCAGTGTCTATATTCAAAAAACTGACATCCTGCAAAATGAAACCCTAAATACATGAACACTCAAAAACCAGAATCCTTGAAAAAGTTGCCGGTTGCTGAAGGAGGTATCAACTGGATTGGATTTCGTACTCTTACCTTGCGTGAAATTTATCGATTTCTATCTGTTTATCGCCAGACTGTAATTCCGGGGCTTGTTACCTCAGCCCTGTATATTATTATATTCGGACTTACCCTCCAGAGACGTATCTCAGCCATCGATGGTGTCTCTTATACAATCTACATCCTTCCAGGTCTTATTATGATGAATGTGATCACAAACGCTTACAACAACACTTCATCAAGCATTTTACAGATGAAGCTGCTTCAACAAATGCAGGATTTGCTTATCACTCCCATGAGTTCTATGGAAATTTCATTTTCATTTATCATCGGTGGTGCAGTAAGAGGGGTCATTAATGGACTCCTTGTTTTGCTGCTGGGTATCCTTATCATTGATATGCCCGTGGTTCACCCAATCCAGACATTGTTATTTCTTATATTAGTATCATGGGGTTTCTCCGGTGCGGGTTTGATCCTGGGTATTTTTGCCGAAAGTTGGGATAATATTGCAACCATGGTGAACTTTTTTATCACACCACTCATTTTTCTGGGAGGCGTATTCTATTCCATTGATATGCTGCCGGCGTTTTGGCGAAATCTCTCCATGATTAATCCGATCTACTACGTCATCAACGGACTTCGCTATTCGATACTGGATATTGGTGGTTCCACTGTGCATCTCTCTTTTGCGGTTGCGGTTTTGATGACAATTTTATTTACAGTAATTGGTGTCGTGCTGTTTCAGAAGGGAACCAGGATAAAGCAATAAATGGTATCGGATAAGATTTCCCTGATACCTGTTACCGTTCTTTCTATCCTATTCATGACCTTTTTACCGGCTCATGATATTGAAAATGAACCTCCTACATGGACTCACTATTTAAAAGGTGGGATTTCCGTTACAGTCTCTTACGGGGGACTCGGATCCTACCGGATAAAAAGGGTACGGGAAAATATATTTAAAGATCTCCGAGTATTGGGATATTTCATAAGAAATGAAACAATTGCAATCATTCAATACAAATCAAGCAATATTCTTTAGACGGGTACCGCTACCATGAAGTCGAATTTTCAAGTTTTAACTTAGCTGTCTCGCACACTTTGGGGCCAAATGTGCGGCCTTTTTATGCCTGAATACGCTGTGCGGAATCGCACCTTTGTGTACTAATGTGACCCTGGGTCAGGTTCGCGGTTTCCTACACAGCATCAAATGCATCGGACTCAACACCCAGCGATTGATCGACTCCCTAACATCGATTTCTGTTGTCTTCCATCGGGTTCCGGCATAGCGAAAACCGTGGCTTAAGGCATTATCTGTCAACTTCTGTTGTTTTTCGGTATTCCAAAAGCTGCGGGTAACTGCGATATCAGTTGCCTCCAATCGTTTTGAGGCATGGCGAATACTGCGGTATCCGGTGTTTTCCGTTGATCGTGGTTGTTTTTAGGCATGTCTAAAACCGTAGTATTCGCTGTTTACTGGCGGCTTTAGCTGTTTTGGCCAATGGAGAGTATACGGGAGTGTACGGCTTTAGCTGTTTTTGGCCAGTAGCGACAACGT
>JADFRD010000128.1 GCA_022561485.1 Fidelibacterota bacterium
GATTTAAATGAAAATACATTACTTAACAGGATTAGGGCTTTTAAGCATTCAGATTTTGATGATGATAATTTACATAATGGGTTTCAAATCAGAGTAAAAAAGGGTTGGTCAATTCGTAAAGCTTATGATGAACTAAATAAATTAAGAGATGGTGAATTAAAATCATTTATCAAATTAACCTTATATCGCCCATTTGATGTACGACCTATATTTTACCATGATTCCATTGTTTGGCGGACTGTAAAACAAGTGATGCGCCACATGCTGGCTGGGGAAAATTTGGCTCTTATTACGCATAAGCGGGAAGAATTAGATATACCTTGGGGACATGCATTAATAACAAATATGATTACAGAGCATGGTGTTACTTCATCAAAAACTACAAATTATCATTTCCCCCTTTACCTTTACCCTGAAGAAAAAGAGAAAAAGCCCAAATCCGGGGTAACACTGATGGTGTTTGAACCGGAAGCGCCCTATGGCAAAAAAGGGAAACAGCCCAACATAGCCCCGGAAATATTTGAGATGCTGAAAACCAATTTTGGTAGAACACCAACACCGGAAAAGATTCTCTATTACATTTACGGCGTTTTATACAGCAATCATTACAGAACGAAATACATTGAATTTCTGAAATTCGATTTTCCCCGTGTACCTTTTACGAAAGATAAAGATGTGTTTAATGCCATGGCAAAACTGGGTCAGAAACTTTCCGATTTACATTTGATGAAGAGTCCGACACTCAATCGTCCTGTTTCCAAATATGAAGGCAGTGGGACAAATGATAATATTGAAAAACCCATTTACAATGAAGATGAACAACGGGTTTATATCAATTCCGACAAATATTTTTCCAAAGTAAAGCCGGACGTGTGGAATTACCACATTGGTGGGTATCAAGTTTTAGCGAAATATCTGAAAGACCGGAAAGGCAGACAAATGGATGATCCGCGCCATTATTGTCGAATTGTCACAGCATTGGAAAAGACGATTGAAATCCAGAAAAAGATTGATGAATTGTATATTAATGTTGAGAAAAATCTAATTTGAGGAAATAAATATGTTAAAAGTAGGCAGCAAAGCACCGGATTTTACACTGTTGGATCAGGATGGGAATGATGTTTCCCTTGCAAATTTTAAGGGGCAAAAAGTCGTTTTATGGTTTTTCCCCAAAGCCAATACTCCGGGCTGAATCGTCGAAGGACAGGGATTCCGGGATGAATTCAAAACATTTCAAGACAAAAATATTGCCATCATTGGCATGAGCGCAGATTCAGTTCAGAAACAAAAAAAATTCAGTGAAAAATACAGTTTTCCATTTCCGTTGTTATCTGACGAAAGTAAAGAAACAATTCAAGCGTTTGAAGCTTGGGGAAAAAAGAAATTATACGGCCGGGAATACGAAGGCATCATGCGCTGCACGTATATCATAGATGAAGATGGAAATATTGCCCACGCATATAAAAAAGTGTCTGTTAAAACCCATGCCCAGGATGTGCTGCAGGAACTTAACTAAAGCAAATAAAGTTCTTCGTAAAATATTAACGTACGACAGACAACTTGTCCGCCTTTCGGTGGATTCCTGTCTGTCGAATTAACACTTATATGAATCTTTCCTTTCTCCGCTCCCGACGGTTGCGCTATCTGTTGGGAGTGGTCGGGTTATCGTGGCTCCTGTTTATTTTATTTCGGATCGTCTTCTTTTTCACGTTTTCAAATTCGGCCGGCGATGTGAGTTCATCCAACATCATACGTGCCTTTTGGATAGGCGTTCGTTTTGATCTCCGACTCTCTATATTGATTTCATTGCCTTTTTTGATACTGGCTATGATTCCTGTAATAAACTTGGGCCGTTCATCACGAACTCGTTTGGCGGGAAAATGGATATATGGAATATTAATCGTATGCACTGTCATCCTCTTTACTGCAGATTTGGGACATTATGCGTACCTCCAACAGCGATTGGATATTACTGCTGTAAGCCTGCTAGAAAATCCTGCTATTTCACTGAACATGGTTTGGGAAAGTTATCCAGTTGTTTGGGCTGTTTTACTGCTGGGAATGATTTGCATAAGCTGGATAAAGATCCATAATAAGATTGTTTCAGCAACCATTGCGAAGCAGCCAAAATACTTTAATTTATCACATAAAACTGTAGGTGCTATCTTTGGCTGACTGATTTATTTATTCAGTATTTGGGGAACCTTTGCCCAATATGCACTTTTTTGGAGCGATGCTTTTTTCAACCCAGATCCCTTCGTTTCCGCATTGGCCTTGAATCCGGTTTTGTACTTTTATGATACCGCCACATTCAGTGAAGCGGATTATGATGAAGAAAAAGTTCGGGAATATTATCCGCTGATGGCTGATTGGCTGGGAGTGGATGAACCGGATATTGAGAGCTTGAATTTTACCAGACACATTAAACCAAATATCACATCTGACACACCGCCCAATGTGGTAATCATTTTCATGGAATCGGTGGGGCTGAACCGCATGGGACTCATGGGGAATCCTTTTGATCCTACACCCACATTAGACCGATTGGCCGGCAATGGATTATTTTTTACAAAATTCTACGTACCTTGGGTGAGTACATCCCGATCCGTGTTTACAATGGTAACGGGCATTCCGGATGTGGCGCGGACCAAAACATCTTCACGCAATCCACTCATTCGGGATCAATACAGCATCATTTCCCAATTTAAAAATTATGATAAATATTACATAATGGGCAGCAGCGCCAGCTGGGCGAATATTCGTAGTCTCATTACTTATAACTTAAAAGATATGGACATCATTGAACTAGGCGATTTTAACCGGTCACGGGTGGATGTGTGGGGTATTTCCGACTTGGACTTATTTCGAGAAGCTCATGATTTGTTTTCCAAACGCGACGCTGCAAAACCTTTCTTTGCAATAGTTCAAACGGCAGGGAACCATAAACCCTATTCCATCCCCGATGACAATGCCGGTTTTGGCATAAAGAACGAAGATGAAAATGAATTGAGGAAAGCAGGATTCAGTTCGGTGAAACAGTATAACGCCATGCGTTTTTTTGATCATTCGATAGGACAATTTTTTAATATGATGGAAAAATCAGGATACTATAAAAATACCATTTTTGTTCTATTTGGAGATCATGGCAACGCTGACCCAAGAGCAGAACACATGCCTGCCGATGATTACGCTTTACGACTAAGATCTTATAATGTACCCCTGATCATATACGCTCCTGGATTAGAACTTCAACTCCGTCAAATAGAAACAGTCAGTGGATTGGCAGACCTCATGCCCACCATAGCAGGTTTGAGCGGTATTGAATACACGAATAGAACTCTTGGGCGAGACATTTTAAACGTAGAAGATGATTATGCATTTATTGTAAATAAAAAAATATCCCCAAGCAGTTATGGTGTATTGAACAAGGAAAATTATTTACGAATTTTTCGCAACGGTTCAGGCATGGAATTTCATGAATTGAAGAGTGATGATCCTGCAAAGGATGTCAAAAACAACTATCCTGATGAAGTGGAAATATTTAGAAGAATGACAGAGGGGGTTTACGAAACAGCCAAGTATATGTTATATCATAATAAGAAATGATTCTAATTTGAAATTCAGGGAAAAGGTTTATTTGGTTGTACCAAACATTCTAATTGGTTAACATTTCTGCTTAATGTAGTCTAATTTTAACAGAAACTTTATGCACATTTATAAAATACTAATAATGTGTATCCTATTTATGGGGTGCATATTTGCCCAAGAGAGAACATTCTACCTAAAATCCGGTGATAAAGTAATCGGGTCCGTTAAATCAGAAACTGATTCCACTTACATTGTTGAAACTGCTTTTGGTGAAATCACAATAAATAAGGCTGAAGTTAAACCGGAAGAAGTATTTATTTTTCTGAAATCAGGTGACAAACTCCGGGGAATTGTTCTATCCGAAAGTGAAGAAGGTATCAAGTTAAATACCCAGTTTGGCGAAGTGTTTATCAGTCGCGATATGATTAAACATATTGACTTTAAGAGCATGGGCCCTGCTATCAACGAGTTTGCCCGTCCGGGGCGGACGGAAGAAGGGCGCTGGTATTACGGCAATGAACGCCTTATTGATATTTATTTTGATCCCACGGGCTATGCCTTAGAGAAAAACGTTTTGTATTTAAGCGGACTTTCCTGGGGCTATGGATTGTCGGATCGTTTGCATATTACCTCCAAATGGGGGGGCTATTTTTTAGGCGATCTGAATTTCCGTCCCAAGTTCATGATTTTTAAAAAGGGAGATCTAAAATCAGAGCAGGCCCTTTCGGTCGGGGCGCATTTTCATATGCGAGGAAAACCGGACAAATACGAACATAAAACTTGGAATTCTAAGGAAAAATGGACTGATTGGGATGATGGAACTCCTGTTGAATTTGATACGACTATTGTAAATACGGAATGGGTGCGAGTAGGTTCAAAGTTTGAAGATGGATATAATGACTATAGTCCATTTAGCGGTGAAGAAATGTGGTGGGAAATTTTTGGCGCTTACACCATTTCAAACCTGAAA
>JADFRD010000129.1 GCA_022561485.1 Fidelibacterota bacterium
ATTTAGGGGAGGTGGTATATATTTATGGGAAAGTATTTCAGTTTAGCTTGTTTCTTCTTAAACAGCGAGAGTCATAATTATGAAAATAAGACAGAACTGTCAATAGTTTTATCCTAAATTTACCCTGCTTGTTCGCTTTTGGAGAGCCTATGCGAAGTCGCAAGTGTAGGATGGGGTCAAAACATTGATGAAAATAATTAACAGCAATATAAAATCTCTAAACAAGGAGAACACAAATGCCAAGAAACATTAAATCCGGATTGATCCAGATGAGTCTGCCTATGACGGAAGGCGAAGGCACCATTGCAGAAATCAAAGAGGCGATGGTGGAAAAACATATCCCTTTTATTGAAGATGCAGGAAAACAAGGAGTGCAGATTTTATGCCTCCAGGAAATATTCAACACACCCTATTTCTGCCCCGGGCAGGACAGTGCATGGTATGCTTCCGCAGAATCTGTCCCCGGTCCCACAGTGGAACGAATGCAGGAATATGCAAAAAAATACAACATGGTCATGATTGTCCCGGTGTATGAAAAAGAGCAGGCCGGTCTTTTATACAATACAGCCGCAGTGATTGATGCAGATGGAACCTATTTGGGGAAATACAGAAAAACCCATATTCCCCACACATCAGGGTTTTGGGAAAAGTTTTTCTTCCGTCCGGGGAATTTAGGTTACCCGGTATTCGAAACGATGTACGCAAATATTGGTGTTTATATTTGTTACGACCGCCATTTCCCCGAGGGTGCCAGGGCATTAGGATTGAACGGCGCTGAAATTGTGTACAACCCATCAGCAACCGTGGCTGGGTTATCGCAATATTTGTGGAAACTGGAGCAACCGGCCCATGCAGTGGCCAATGGATATTTTATGGGGTGCATTAACCGTGTTGGAAAGGAAGACCCCTGGAATCTGGGACAATTCTACGGCAGTTCATACTTCGTAGATCCCCGGGGTAAAATCTTCTCCATTGCATCCGAAGATAAGGATGAACTGTTGGTTGCTGAATTTGATCTGGATATGATTGAAGAAGTTCGATCTACCTGGCAGTTTTACCGCGATAGGAGACCGGAAACCTATGACGAACTTGTTATGCTTTAATCGGTGTTATTACTTGATCATTGATTTGAAATTAGCACCCTTGTTTTTAACTAAATGCTACTTTGTCCAGAAGATCAGGTAAATTGATAAAAAGATCCACAAGTGTTATGGGAATTTTGATGCATTTTGAACCGATAATTCCCCCTTTCCAAAGGGGGACTTTTTCTTTACCATATTATGACATTCAAAGAAGTTTGAATTGGTTTCTTTACCATTACATAGGTCCCAATAATACTACAATTGATATTACCGGAGTAATAAAATGAAAAGCCAGGAAATACGCGATAGACATAAACAATATTTATTCCCTGCCGTAAAGAATTTTTACCAGGAATCCATTGTTGTTTCAAGAGGGAAAGGTACCCAAATCACCGATATGGATGGGAAAACGTATCTTGATTTCTTTGGGGGAATATTAACTGTTTCCATCGGCCACGCCCACGAAGAAGTCAATGCAGCAATTATTGCTCAAGTCAACCGTTTAAGCCATATTTCTTCACTCTATCCTGTGGAATCCGTCGTAAACCTGGCCGAGCGCTTGGTGAACATCACTCCAGGAAATTTAGAAAAATGCTTTTTGACTGCTTCGGGAACTGAAGCGGACGAAACAGCGGTAATGATGGCCCAATTATCCACAGGGAATACAGAATTCATAGCACTGCGTCACGCATATGCCGGACGATCCATGTTGGCCCAATCTCTCACGGCACATTCCACATGGCGGGCTCTTCCCACCCAGATAGCTGCAGTGAAACATGCCTTATCCCCTTATTGTTACCGGTGTCCATTGAAAACCACCTATCCCGAATGCGGTGTAGGATGTGCAGAGGATGTAGATGAATTGATCCGCACCACCACCACAGGTGAAATCGCCGGCATGATGGTGGAACCCATCCAAGGTGTTGGCGGATTTATCACACCTCCAAAAGAATATTTTAAAATCGTTGCAGAAATCATACGAAAATATGGCGGATTATTTATTTCTGACGAGGTGCAGACTGGATTCGGTCGCACCGGGAAAATGTGGGGAATCGACCATTATGGTGTGGAACCGGATATGATGACCGTGGCAAAAGGCATTGCAAACGGAATGCCTCTAGCGGCTGTAATCACCACAGGTGACATTGCTGATTCTATGGTTAAAAATACCATCTCAACATTTGGAGGAAACCCCGTCAGTTGTGCTGCTGCAAATAAAACGATTGATATTATTCTTAGGGATAAATTGGCTGAAAATTCTAAAAATATGGGTGCAATTCTCCGCAAAGGTTTAGAGGATATCCAGCTGAAACATCCAAAAATAGTGGGGGATGTTCGCGGCATGGGCTTGATGCAGGCCATTGAACTTGTTGTGGATGAAACGGCTGGAGATCGAACACCTAACCCTAAAGCAGTTGATCAATTTATGGAAGAGACCAAAAAGCGCGGTTTACTCATTGGCAGAGGTGGTCTCTCTGGAAATGTCGTTCGAATTTCACCGCCGTTGAATATTACCCGGGACGATGTAGAAAACGCATTGGAAATTTTGGCAGAATCATTTGCTGCATTAACTAATTAAAAAGTGAAAACTGAATGAGTATGAATTATCATTTGAACGACGACCGTCTGGAAACAAAATTTCAGGATGCAAAACCATTGTATTCTGAATCAGAGGCAAAAATCGAAGCGAACCGCTGTCTCTTTTGTTTTGATGCTCCCTGTATAAAAGCTTGTCCCACTCAAATTGATATACCCGGTTTCATTCAAAAAATAGCCTCAGGAAATATCCGGGGTTCAGCTAAAACGATTTTTCGTTCAAATATTTTGGGTGTTTCCACTGCCCGGGTTTGTCCTGTGGAAGAGTTATGCTCGGGAGCATGTGTATATAATGACCTGGACAACAAACCGATTCAAATCGGTAGGCTCCAGCGTTTTGCAACGCACCAAGCACTGGAATTGGAAACCACAAGCGGTCGTTCGTTATTCACACCGGCATCACCAGTAGATAAAAAAGTCGCATTGATCGGTGCAGGACCTGCATCTTTATCCTGCGCGGCTTATCTCGCTTTGGAAGGGGTACATACCGTCATTTACGAAATAAACGATCTACCAGGTGGGCTGAATTTAACCGGTATTGCTCCCTATAAATTCATGGCAGCAGATGCAATGGATGAAATCAATTGGTTGGTAAAATTTGGATTAAATATTCGCACCGGGACCGCATTGGGACGGGATATATCCCTTGATAAATTGATGAATGAAAATGATGCTGTTTTTCTTGGAATTGGCCTTGGAAAAGACACCTTTCCCGACATCCCTGGTGAAGAATTAGACAATGTTTTCGGTGCAACGGACTTGATCCGGAAAATAAAAAATGACCCGGAATTTGAACTCCCGTATGATCTGAAAAAGGCAGTGGTTATTGGCGGAGGCAATACAGCCATTGATATTGCCAGAGAACTGGCCATGCTGGGCGTGCCGGAAGTGGATATTGTCTACAGAAGAACAAAAGACGTTATGCCCGGCTACAGCCATGAATTATCTCATGCACGTGAAAACGGTGTAAGACTTTTGGAAAAACAAACCCCCATCAAAATAACAAATGGATCGGATGGAAGATTACAGCTATTCACTGAGCACACAGACTCCAAAACAGAGAAAACTCATCATGCCGATTGGATTGTCATGGCCATTGGTCAATTAAAATTTGCCCGGGAAATTGCTCCAAATTTGGAGATAGATAAGAAAGGGCGCGTAATCGTCGACGATAAAACACGCCGGACATCCATTCCGAACCTTTATGCCGGTGGAGATTGTATCAATGGCGGTAAAGAAGTGGTGAATGCAGTCGCCGATGGCAGGGATGCGGCTTATGCCATGTTAGCAAGCTGGGGTTTACATCCGGTTAATTCAAATCATAAAATTGGGAGCAATGGTCATGTCTGATCTTTCAACAAATTTATGCGGTATCAAAAGTCCTAATCCGTTCTGGCTTGCCTCAGGGCCACCGACAAATAGCGGAGAACAGGTTATTCGAGCCTTTGATGCGGGGTGGGGCGGCGCAGTCTGGAAAACACTTGGGACTCCTGTGGTGAATGTTTCCTCCCGCCTGGGCGCTGTGGATTATGCAGGACAGAAAATGACCGGACTCAATAATATTGAATTGATAACGGATCGCCCTTTGGAATCTAATTTTAAAGAAATTTATGAAGTGAAAAAGCGGTATCCGAAACATGCGGTTGTTGTTTCCCTCATGGTGGAAAGCAAGGAAGAGTGGAAGGAAATAATCCACCGTGCCCAAGATGCAGGCGCCGATGGACTGGAATTGAATTTCGGCTGTCCCCATGGCATGTGTGAACGGGGAATGGGCAGCTCAGTGGGGCAGGAGCCAAAAGTACTTGAGCTTATTACATCCTGGGTGATGGAATATGCAACAACTCC
>JADFRD010000049.1 GCA_022561485.1 Fidelibacterota bacterium
AAAACTGGTTGAAAATGTAATATCGTATTTTGTTTCAATAGCACTGTTTATCAAATCCAATCTTATTGCCGGTTTCATATCCGAATGAGCAATACCAGTCGATCCCCCTACGTTATGGAATGTGCCATCATACTCAAACTCCGTACTATGCGTCAGCATTGGATAGACAAGATCTTTTCCCGAACCCTCTACAATATTACCCCCACTAAGAACCAGACCTACATTCAATCCTGATTTACCAAGCGATGTATTATACTGGTGGTCATAATCACTAAGGGGTAAGGTGTGAAGTTCATCTTCTTCTAATATTTCTGTCAGTAGTACCGTTTCTCCAAAGAAAATAACCCTATATGAAAAGACTTTATTATCTTTCATTTTAACAGAGTTCAATCTTATCTTTCCATTTCTAAAATTATCTTCTATTAATTCTTTAAACCTTTCAGAGCCAAATTGCCAACTTCTTCCCTTAGGTGGCCAAAATTTTTCTCCGACAAGATTTTTTATTTCGTAAATGTATGAATCAGATGGTGTTTTAACTTGTATAGGTTGTGACATCCAAAGGCCACGTGGATCATTATCTGGATTCTTGTAACTTTTATCCTGTTCTGCTGTTCGTTGTAGCTTATTGGGTCTCCAACAATCTTTATTTTTAGCATATACTAGGATATGGTCATGATTATCTGAAAACCATTTGGCATCATTACTCCTCAGTATGTTTTTTATGCCAAATCACATTATTGATAAAATTATTTCTCCCAAATATATCATCACAAACCCCTTTTAAATAATGTCCCTCATCATCATCAATCGAAATCCAGATGCTCCCAAAATCTTTATCCAACAATTCTCTTAATAGTACGAGTCTTGGATACATTAAACAGAGCCATTTATCGTGCCTGCTTAAATCATTTCTGTTAACCACTTTTCCGAGCCATTTTTTTATTTGTGGACTGTTTACGTTGTCATTATAAATCCAATCTTCTTTGCCTGTATTGTATGGCGGGTCAATATAAATGCATTTTACTTTACCTTTGTAATAAGGTAACAATGCTTTCAGAGCTTCAAGGTTATCTCCTTCAATGAGCATATTCCCCGTGTTGGGTTCGCCGTGGGAAAGTTTAGGGTCATGCTCCAAAAGACGAAAGGGAACTTCGTTATGGTGGTTAATAACCGCTTCTTTTCCTATCCAGTCTAATGTTGGCATGATACTTTCTTTTTACAGTTTTTTTTAATATTGAAATTTGATACAATTATTTCACAAATCTTTGACAAAACTATAGTTCTCAATACATTCTGCATCTCCAAAACTATCATCGGAGCAACTTCATATGGTCAATTCGTTTTTGGATCAAAGAATCAGTACCAATATCTGTCCGATGAAATAACGGTCCCTTAACAGCAGAGATTTCTTTTTCAGCGATCTGTTCTGCTTCAGAAAGGGTTTCTGCGATGCCGACAACGGCCACCGTTCGACTGCCGGCTTCCACCAGCTGGCCGTTCTTTATATCTACTGATGCATAAAATAATCCGTCAGGATTTTCGATTTTGGACACATCAATTGGCTTACCTTTTACCGGTGCGTCGGGATAACCTTCCGGCACGGCATATTTACAGACAGTAGCTTTGTTTTTGAATGAAATGTTTTTCTCATTCAGATTCCCATCAGTAATTCCCATGCAGATATCGATAAAATCAGATTCCAGAAGCGGTAATACATTCATTGCTTCCGGGTCGCCAAAACGGGCGTTGTATTCAATGAGTTTCACACCGTTTGACGTCGCCATGAATCCGCCGTAAAGGATACCTTTATACCCTTCTCCGAATTTGTCTTTCAGCGCTTTGGCAGTTGAGATGTTGATTTCATGGGCCTGGGTAATATCAGAATTAGTTAAAAACGGCAAACGATGATTGGCGTCAGAATAGGTACCCATTCCGCCGGTGTTGGGTCCGGTATCACCTTCGTAAGCTCGTTTATGATCCTGAACCGCGGGCATGTGTTTCAGATGTTCGCCATCGCAAAAACTCATGAGTGAAAATTCCTGTCCGATGAATTTTTCTTCGATAACAAATTCACTGCCGGAATTCACCAGTTCCTTACAATAAGCCAACGCTTCATCATGAGAATGTAAATGGTCTCCAGCCACCTTCACACCTTTTCCTCCGGCAAGGCCGTCATATTTAACCACATAATTTTCCCCGAGCTCATTTAAAAAATCGGTTACTCCATCTAATGAATTGAATATTAGATATTTTGCCCCACCGGGGATTTCATATTCAGTCAGCAAGTCCCTGGTAAAGGCTTTGGATGTTTCAATCTGGGCCAGGTTTTTTTTCGGTCCCACAACTTTTACGTCCGTTTCCCAAAGCGCATCAGCCACACCATTTGCCAAGGGATTTTCGGGTCCGATGATGGCCAATTTTGCGCCGACTTCTTTGGAATAATTGGAAACAAAATCCGGGTCGTTGATATTGCCAACAAGAAATTCATCGCACAGTTCGGCAATGCCGGGATTCATATTTGAAGCAAGACAATAAATTTCTTTTTCCTGTGGAGAACGGTCCAAAGCTCGGACAATGGCGTGTTCCCTGGCGCCGGATCCAATTACTAAAATCTTCATTTGATTTGCCACAGAGCAATGGATATCGCAGAGTGCGAAAAAAGGTTATGTAGTTTGTTATTTAATTTCATTATTGATTTTTTATGCTTCAATTTCTCTGTGTCCTTTGCGACTCTGCGGCTAAAAATTACTTCTCGTTTCTATCGTTTAATCGCATGGTTTCCATCTCCTTGATTTTGGCTTCATCAATATCATTTGCGACATAATGTCCATTAAGACACGCCATGCAAGGGGTATCAATATGGTGGTCCCCTTTTCGCATCACCGCTTCAACCAGATCTTCTATTTTCTGATAAAGTAAAGCATCTACGTTTAAATAGTGTTCAATTTCATTTTCGGACATATTGCCGGCGATAAGTTCTCCCCGAGTGGGCATATCAACGCCATAAAAACAGGGCGATTTCACCGGCGGACAGGCAACGGCAAAATACACTTCTTCAGCGCCGAAGTCCTTGAGCATCCGTACAATTTCCATACTGGTATTGCCGCGGACAATGCTGTCGTCCATAATCATCACTTTTTTGCCGCGTATCTCTGTTTCCTGTGGGACCAGCTTATACTTTACAGATTTTTTACGTTCAGCTTGGCCGGGCATGATAAAGGTTCTGCCGATGAAAGGGTTTTTATACAAACCTTCGGAATATCGAACACCCAGTTCGTTGGCAAAAGACAGCGCAGCTGTATTGGCGGTACTTGGCGCCGGGATAACAATATCGGGGATCTTATCCGGGTATTTTTTCTTCCACGCTTCTGCAAGGTTCTGCCCCATGCGCAGGCGGGACCGGTATACGCTAACATCGTTCAAAGTTGCATCCGGCCTGGAGAAATAAACATATTCAAAAATGCAGGGGTTGAATTCTTTTTTTATCAGGCGTTTGGTAAACATGTTTCCCTCTTCGTCAATATAAATGAGTTCACCCGGAAGCACAGTGCCCTTAGGTTGGTAACCCAATGAATAGAACATGGTGTTTTCAGATGCGAAAATGTAATCCTTGCCGCCATTCCCATTGGGCCGTTCACCTTTCACGAGAGGGCGAATTCCATGGGGATCCCGAAAAACAACAAGCCCCTTACCAATGATCAAAGCCGTGATGGAATAAGCGCCATTCACCTTTCGAAAAACAGTGGAAACCGCATCACATAATAGATCAAAGAATTCCTCGCTGTTGTTAGGCTGTCTATTTTGATGGAGCCGATCAGCAAAAAGGTGAAGTAAAACTTCGGAGTCACTGGTTGTGTTGAGATACCGGGTTTCTTGTTTGGTTATTTCTTCAGCCAGTTCGGCGTAATTGGTGATGTTGCCGTTATGAGCAAGAGCAATTCCATAAGGAACAGATGTCCAAAATGGCTGCACCTCACCATGGCCGAATCCGCCATGGGTGGGGTACCGATTATGTGAAATCCCAATATTCCCTGTGAGGAGTTTCATTTTTGCTTCTGTGAACAATCCCTGGGCCAAGCCCATGCCTTTCTCTTTATGCATGCGGTCATCATAGGTCATGATGCCGGCGGCATCTTGTCCGCGGTGCTGCAGGTGAATGATGCAGTCATAAAGTTCTGCTGCGACTGATTTATGGGAATATATTCCGGCGATACCACACATTAGATTTTACTTTGGACATGGAGTTCACAGAGAAACACAGAGAAAAAATTAATTAATAAAACATTTATTAACTTTGTGGCGCTCCAACCTTCTTTGTAGTTCTCTGTGTTCATTGCTAAATTTCTGTTATTAAAATATAAATCGTTTAATACCATCGACAAGTTTCTTATGATGAAAGTTAATAAGTAACCCAACTTTGAGATTGGACAATCGTGTATTTGTCAAGGTCTGGGCTGCAAAAATATCATGTCTGTCTTCTTGTGCTTTTAATTCAACCACAACGCTTGTTTTCGACAATCATATCTGCCCGGTAACCATGCTCTAATTTTATTCCTTTATAAATAACAGGAATAGGAACTTCTGCTTCAACAAATAACCCGTTTTGCCTTAATTCATATATCATTGCTTCTTGATACGCAGACTCTAATAACCCCGGGCCGAGATGTTTATGGACTTCAATCGCGCAACCGATAATCTTTTCAGTGATTTTATTTATTTCCATAATTATTAAGGACACAGAGTTCACAAAGTATCACAGAGCGCCGCAGATACTAAATAATTAAATTCCTTTTATTTATCTCTGTGTTCTTTGTGCTTCTCTTTGGTTCTCTGTGCTCCATTGTTTTATTTAAACTTTCTCCACTAATTTAGGAGCCAGGCCGATATAACTTTTCGGCGATAGGCTTAAGAGTGTTTGTTTATCTTCATCTGAAATTTTGAGGTCCAATACAAATTCAGCTATGGATTCTGCCGAAATAGATTCACCGCGGGTTATTGCTTTGAGTTGCTCATAAGCATCGGGCTTTCCGGCTTTTCGTAAAATGGTCTGTACCGCTTCCGACAAAACTTCCCAATGATTGTTGAGTTCTGCGGACATCAGCCCCTTTTCAATCGTAATACGGTTCAAACCTTTTAATATGTTTTGAAGCGCCAGATAAGAATGCCCCAATGCCACACCTTGATTGCGTAAAGTTGTAGAATCGGTCAGGTCCCGTTGCATTCTGGAAATGGGAAGTTTGGTAGCTAAATGGTTTAGTAATACATTAGCAATTCCCATATTTCCTTCTGCATTCTCGAATTGAATCGGGTTGATTTTATGGGGCATTGTCGAAGACCCAACTTCCCCAGCCACTTTTTTCTGACCCAGAATACCCCGGCTGATGTATGACCACATATCCTGGCATAGATCTATTAAAATTGAATTAACGCGCACAAGTTGATGGTAGCTTTCAGCTAATGAATCGTGGGGTTCAATTTGGGTGGTGACGAGATTTGGTTCCAGTCCTAATTTTTTGACAAATTTTTCTGTAAAACGTATCCAGTTCACTTTTGGATAAGCCACCATATGAGCGGACCATGTTCCTGTTGCACCTCCGAATTTTCCTAATAATCTATGTGCCTTGATTTGGTCTATTTGTCGATTAAGACGACCACAAAATACCGCCAATTCTTTTCCAAAAGTCGTTGGGGTTGCAGGTTGACCGTGAGTCAAGGCCAGCATAGATGCATTTTTGTATGTCCGCGCCAGTTTCTTCAATTCTTTATTTACGTTTTGCAGAGCGGGTAGATAAACATTTTTCAATCCATCCTGCCACATAAGCGAATAGGACAGATTATTCACATCTTCGGAGGTAAGCGCAAAATGGATCCATGGGTGAAGCGATTTTTTCACTTTGCCCTGGATGTAGTATTCAATCGCTTTTACATCATGGTTTGTGGAGGCTTCAATCTCTTTTACTTTTTCAGCGCTGGCGGTATTGAAATTCTCATAGACCTTTCGCAGGCGGGTTTGTTCATCCTTGGAAAAAGCGGATAAATCTTTGATGCCTTTTTCATTGCTCAGGGCGATGAGATATTCAATCTCCACTTTTAGGCGATAACGCATGAGCGCCGCTTCTGAAAAATAGGAGGACAAGACCTCTACAGATTTGGCATAACGTCCGTCTAAAGGTGAAATATTATTTAGATTGTTAGCCACGGAGCCACAGAGCACACAAAGCGCTTTTCAGTGTTTAAGTTAATTATTTCGTTCATTTTTATATGTCCTCTGTGTCCTCTGTGGCTTTGCGGCTATACTCCAAATATCCGTTTAACCGCCAGCGCACAATTCCCCGGGTCGAGCACAGTTAACACCGGAGTATTGCTGGGCATTTGTAATGTTGAATGAATATTCACTAGCATATCCGTTTTATCCGCAAAGGGTGGACACGCCAAGGTTGGGAATTCACAGTTGGCTGCCACAAATCCGGACAGGGCATTGGACCTCCCGGCAATGGTGATAATAACAATATCGGTTTTGTCTTTGTTGGCATCCAAGATTTCTAACACTTTCAAGGGCTGTTTGTGGGCCGATGCTACATGTTGTTCCCAGGCAATGCCAAATTCATTTAATTTATCTGTAATTTTCTTTGCGTGGGATTCATCAGACGTTGAACCCATTATTATGATGGCTTTCATAATTTATCTTTCGGAAGTGTTTAAAGTGTTCACGTGGTTGAGTATTCAGGTGTTCATAAACTGTATTCTTTTAAAATTTCCTCGTGTTCTATTAAAACTTTATTTGGATCCTTATCTCTGCATTTCGCAATAAAGCAGTCATAATAATCAATGATGATTGAAATCAATTTTTTAATCATTTCGAGAATCGTTGGTTTTTTCCTTAGCACATGAACACTTGAAAACTTAAACACTTATAAATACTCACTTAAATTATCCACAATACGATTATTGACCGGTTTTCCCGAATCGGGGAAGGGAAACAAGCCACCGGTGATAGTTTCATACAAATAAATGTATCGGCTGGACAGTTCCACTACAAGTTCTTCCGGTGCTTCCGGCAGTGTTTCGTCATTGTACGGATCACAATGATCCATAAACCAGAGTCGTAAAAATTCTTTATCAATATTCTGCGGTTCCTGTTCTGTTGCCATTCGTTCTTCATAGGTTTCAGCAATCCAGTAACGGCTGCTGTCCGGCGTGTGAATTTCATCAATGAGCATAATATTACCATCAGAATCCCGCCCCATTTCATATTTGGTGTCCACCAGGATTAATCCACGTTCCGCCGCCTTCTTCTGCCCAAAGGCGAACAGTTCTAACGCTTTTTCACTGCAATAATTCCAGTCTTCCTGTGTCATCCAGTCTTCACTTACAATTTCATCAGGAGATATGGGACGATCGTGAGATTCTTCTTTCGTAGTGGGCGTGAGCATATTGGCTTCTAGCTTTTGATTTTTCACCAACCCTTCAGGAAGAATATTGCCGCAATATTTTCGATCTCCATTATTATAGACTGTCCAGAGGGATGTGCTGGTGCTGCCGGTGATATAACCGCGAACGACAAATTCAATTGGAAAAACGGCACATTTATTTGCCAGTGTCACGTTTGGATCCGGAATAGTAATAACATGATTGGGGATAATATCTTTCGTCTGTTCAAACCACCATGCGCTGGTGAGATTCAGCGCCTGCCCCTTAAATGGAATAGAAGCCAATACGCGGTCGAAGGCGCTTTGACGATCGGTGGTAATGAGCGCAACTTTATCTCCAAAGTCATATTGATCTCGGACTTTACCGGTGCGCTTGGAGCCACCGGGAAGCGATGTTACCGTCAGCGTGTTATTCAGCTCGGCCTTAATACGATCTTTATAATGTTCAGTTGATTCGATAACATTCATGGGACAATGGGTTAAACAGAATATGTGTGTCTAAAATGTCTTTTAAAACAGTCTTAAAGTTACCGCTCTTTACGGTCACATTCCAGATGACACCACGCTTTAAGTCGATAATTTCATCAATTTCAAACCGTTTAGTAAGCGATTCAAGTTTTGCACGGCCTCGCATGTCCTCTTTCTGGCGCACCAGGAAAGACGCGGTGTTTTCTTTTTCAGTAATTTTGCTGATGAATTCCTTGTTTGAGTTATATAGCTCCCCGGAAGCATCAATTTTTTTCAGGATGTCATCTTTGTTTCTGCTCACGCAGATCTCCCAATGCGTTTGCCGGGAGATTTCCACATGAAACCCAAGATGAATCAGAGCATTGTGAACAGTTGCGGCCTCGTTGTCGGCGATAATCATATCAATGATCCATTCGGTAGAATTGTCGACGGGTTGAAATTTTTTGACTTCATAGTGCGGTCTATCAAATGAAAGCGTATGATCTGTTATTAGGTATCCGTTTTCAATATAATCTTTCATGGATGAAAAAATGACATCTCCATTTTCTGTCCGCTCCGGATGGGGCATCATAGCCATGACATTACCGGCAGGGTTGCATACCGCTGCCAAATTATAAATGGAACCGTTGGGATTGGTGGGAAATTCATTCATGATATTGCCGTCATTATTGCAATAACGAAAGACGGTTTGATCATTGTCGATCATTTTTGAAAGAAGTTCTTCCGGAATAATAAACCGTCCTTCTCCGTGCGCCAGTGGAACATTAATCCATTCACCAATTTTGAGATGTCGTGTAAATACACAACGGTCGGACAGGACAGACATGTTCAGATTCACCCATGTATTGTAATAGCCGACGCCCACCACATGGCCGTTTTGGATACGTTTATTATCCGCGAGCGCCATGCCGAGACGATGATTTTCTAATCCGGGAACGAGGCCACTTTCCACTAAAATCTGGGCGCCGTTGCAAATACCCAAAACCGGTTTTCCGGAATCGGCTTCAACTTTGATTTGTTTCATGATGGGATCCAGAGACGCAATGACGCCGGACCGGGAACGGTCTTCATAAGAAAAACCTCCCACGATTATATATCCGTCAAAATCGGATAATTTTTCTGCAGGTTCATTCCATAGAAATTCCACTGGATTCAAACCCACCCGTCTACAGGCCATGAGCGTTTCACGCTCTGTGTTTGAACCGGGGAATTGGATGATGGCAATCTTCATTATATTTTGCCGCAGAGCCGCAAAGAGTTAATATAGGTTTTGCTCTGCAGTCTCTGCGCCTTTGCGGTTATTTTATTTAAGGATAACATTTTTCTCCCCATTCATCACAGAACCAATTTCATAAACGTCTGTCAATTCTTTTAGCGCATCTTTCACTGCGTTCACATTCGATTGATCAACAATAAAGACCATCCCAATTCCCATATTGAAAGCCCTGAACATTTCGTCTTCTTCCACATCGCCGATAGATTGCATTACATCAAAAACGGGTAATATGGGCCAAGTTCCTTTCTGAATTTCCACACCACAGCCATCGGGTAAAACACGCGGAATATTTTCCACTAAACCGCCGCCGGTAATATGAGCAATACCTTTTATATCAATACCTTTATCTAAAACAGAAAACACATGATTTGTGTAATTGATGTGGGGTTCCAGTAAGGTCAATCCCACAGATTTTTCAAGTTCAGGAATCGTATCATTGACATTATATCCGCCGATGTCAAAAAAGAGTTTTCTGGCAAAGGAATAACCATTGGTGTGCAGTCCGCTGGAAGGCAGCCCCAGCACCACATCTCCCGGTTGAATGGATTCGCCGGTAATAATTTTATCTTTTTCAACAATACCGGTTATAACGCCCACCAGGTCATGCTCTCCCGGTAAGTAGGTGTTAGGCATTTCAGCAGTCTCACCACCCACCAGAGATACGCCTGTCTCGCGACACGCTTTCACCATTCCGCTGATAATTTCTTCAATAATGTCCGGCTTCAGTTTATCATTGGCGATATAATCCAGAAAGGTGAGGGGCCGGGCGCCCATAACTAAAATATCGTTGGCGGCTGCACTCAAAAGGTCAATGCCGATGGTATCAAATTTGCCCATTTTTCGGGCGACGATTGTTTTGGTTCCAACGCCGTCGATACTCTGCACCAATACGGGATTCTCATAATCGTTGAAAACAGATTTGAGATCATACAGCGACCCGAAACTGCCAATCCCGGTGAGCACATTGGATGTGAAGGTGGACTTCATCCCGGCCTTGATGCGCTCCACTGCTTCGTTCCCGGCATCAATATCAACACCGGCTGATTTGTAATCTATTTTTTCTTTAGCCACAGAGTTCACAGAGTATTAATTAGAAATTCTTTTAATTCCATCAATAAGTCTTTTTTCACCGAAATTTATTAGTAAAGCACGTTTTAGATTTGCAGCTTTAAGATAAGATAAAGTTTGAGCCATTGCTACATCCGGCAGAATTGAAACGGATTTTAATTCAACGATTAATTCATCATTTACTAAAATATCTAATCGTTGTCCTTTAATTGTTTTTCCTTTATATAAAATATCTATTTCTACTTGTCTTTTTACGGTTAATCCTCGCAGTTCAAGTTCATAGCAAAGAGCTTCTTCATAAATAGATTCAAGCAAACCCGGTCCAAGTATTTTATGTACCTCAATTGCAGCTCCAATAATTATTTTTGTTAATTTATCCGCCATTATATCTCGGTGTTCTCTGTGGCTTTAAAGTTTCTCTCGTAATCCATTCGTCCACATATCCTTGGCTTTTCTAATGGATAAATTTATGACATTATTCATCACAAGAGATTGATGTAAAGTTGTTTTACCGATTTCAAACACATCCAGATCGTACGTTAAAAAAACAGATTTAACAGCGTTTACATTTTTCGGTTCAACTTCCAAAACGAAGCCGCCCGTTTCGGAAAATAATAATTTTTCATTTGATAACTCACCAAAAATTTCCGCTTCACACCCAATTTCATTACCGAAGGTCATTTCAGTAATAGCAGACGCCACGCCGCCATCTGCGATATCGTGACAGGAAAGGATCCATTTGTTATCAATGCAATCGGTTAAAGCGAAGATTTGGTTTTTCACTTCTTCCAGATTCGGTTGAGGAACATTAGCACCCAGTTCACCATGCAGACAGTAATACATGCTACCGCCCAATTCATCTTTCCGTTCACCAATCATAAGTAAAATAGAATCCGTTTTTTGGAATGCCATGGGGATGGTTTTATCCACATCTTTGAGTCTACCAAGGCAGCTGACAATGGGGCTGGGTGGAATGGCGCCCAATTTGGATTCATTATAGAAACTCACATTCCCTGCGATGATAGGCGTGGCGTGTTCGGGATGATCTTTTAACGTAATAGCATTGCAAGCTTCAGCTACACCGCGAGTCGCTTCCACAAATTCCCACATTTGGTGTGGTTTTTCCGGATTGCCGAAACAGAGACAGTCAGAAATGGAGTGTGGAGTCGCTCCAACCGCTGCGACATTGCGCATGGCTTCTACCACGGCATTCACGCCGCCCCAGTATGGATCAATGAGTCCATAGCGCGGATTGTGATCGGTGGAAAGAGCAATGCCCACCTTTCGAATTTCTTCCGGATATTTTTCAGAATTGAATGGCGCCATGACGCCGGAATCCGCTAGGCCCGTTTCTGTATAAATGCGTCCCTGAACCTGTTTATCATATTGTTCGAATACCGGTTCCCGGCTCGCCATATTTTCATGGGAAAGAATATCTAATAATGTCTGATTATAATCAGGCGGTTCGGGTAAATCCGGTTCGGATAAATTTAATTCTCTTGGTTCGTAGGGCCGGTTATACAAAAACCCCTCCGTCACTTCAGCGGCAGGAGCATTTACAATTTCTTCATCCCCATTATGCACAATGTATTGGCCGTCATTGCGGATTTTGCCAATCACAGACGCTTTTGCCCCTTCACTCACACCAGGCAGATCAAACACCTTATTATAATGGTCCAAAATAAGCGGAGTCACATCCGGTGGGCTGACCCACATAAACCGTTCCTGGGTTTCGCTGCAGAGATAAACAGATGGATGCAGGTTATCCATTCCGATATGGATTTTATCCATCCACACATCTGCGCCGTATCCGGACGTTTCTGCCAATTCCACACTGGCGCAGGCCACGCCGCCTGCCCCCAAATCCTTAAAGCCGATATTATTGATGAGTTCTTTTTCTTTCAGTATGTCAAACAAGGCATAAGTGGATTTCAAAATATGCCGTTCCAAAAATGCGTTGGGCTCCTGAACAGCGCCTTTGTTCTGTTCTTTCTTTTCTTCTTCCAGTTCAAGGGAAGCAAAACTGGCGCCGCCGAATCCGCTATTATCTGTCGGTTTTCCGATTAAAATTAAATCATATCCATCGGCATTTTTGGGAGCATAGGAATGAATAATGTCATCCTCACGAACGATGCCAAGAGTCACCAGAGTCACAAGGCAATTTTCGTTATATCCTTCATGATAATATAAATCGCCGCCAATATTGGGTATGCCTAAAGGATTTCCATATCCAGCAATTCCTGCTACCACACCATCGTGGATCCATTTTGTTTTATTGTGTTTAATATCGCCAAAACGGAACGAATCGGTGCAGGCGATAACTTCAGCGCCCATACACAATACATCCCGGACATTTCCACCTACACCGGTAGCGGCGCCTTCGTAAGGCACGATCTGGGATGGATGATTGTGAGATTCATGGCTCATGACCACACACCAGCGGTGACCATCGTTATCGGTAGCGATAGCCACCACACCCGCATCTTCTTTGGCGCCCAACACCACGTCCGGACCTTCCGTAATAAATTGTTTTAAATGGGAACGACTGCTTTTATAACTGCAGTGTTCGGATCCCTGGATTGAAAATAAAATGAGTTCAGCCAGAGACGGTGCCCGCCCCAGCATATCATTCTGAATTTTAAGCGCTTCTTCAGCGGTCAGGGGAATGTTGAGTTCAGCTAACTTTGCTTTAATATCAGAATCAGATAACCCGGCGAAGTCGATAATTTCTTTGGTGAATGCCATTTTATTTGCCGCAGAGACGCAGAGAACGCAAAGGTTTTAATAATATAAAAACTATAAAATTCTCATTGCGTTCGTAGCTCTGCAGCACTGTATTAAAAATTATTGACGAAACGTTTAATACCATTTTTCAACAATTTAGAATTGAAATTGATTAACAGGCCTAATGGGTATTTTCCCAACGTTAAATACGATAATATTGTTGCTTCAAATACAGGATCATGTCTTTCAACGCTTTTTAATTCTAAAACGATAATTTCTTTGACAAGAATATCAAGCCTGAATGTTCCAACGGATTCACCGCGATATGTTACATGTAGGGTTTTTTGCTTTTCGAAGGGGATGCCATTTCGCTTGAGTTCAATACAAAGCGCTTTTTCATAAACGCTTTCCAGCAACCCCGGGCCTAACCGTTTATGAACTTCTATACAGCAGCCAATTACTTTTTCAGATAGTTTATTTATTTCATCCTTTGTCATTGCTTTGTGATCTTTGCGTCTCTGCGGCATCTGTTTTTATTTCATCCATAGTAATGCTCTGCGATCTTTGCGTCTCTGCGGCATTTACCTGATGATCGTTTCATGGCGTTGTGGCCCAATCGATATGATCTTGACAGGACAATCTACTTCCTTCTCAATGAAGGCGATATAATCTTTTAATGTTTCAGGCAATGCATCGTAGCCTTTTTCTAACACATCTTCGGGCAATTCACCCCAGCCCGAAAGCGTTTCATAAACCGGTTTAGCGTTGCGATATTGAGTAAGACTGGCGGGTATTTCGGTAATGTGCTCACCATCCACGTCATAAGCAACACAAACCGGAAGTTCTTCAAAGCCGTTCAGCACATCCAATTTTGTCAGTGCAATTTCGGTGAGTCCATTTACTCGCACTGCTTGGCGAATCTGAACCAAATCCAGCCAACCTACCCGTCGAGGGCGTCCGGTAGTGGTGCCGTATTCACCGCCTTTTTCGCGAAGTGCAATTGCTTCATCCCCATGGATTTCTGATGGCAGCGGGCTTTCACCTACACGGCTTAAGTACGCCTTTACCACACCAATGATTCGGCCAATATTCCGGAAGCCGACACCGGTACCCGTTGAAATATGACCCGCAACTGTATTACTGGAAGTGGTGTATGGATAGATTCCGTGATCCACATCCAAACTGATGCCTTGAGCGCCTTCAAATAAAATAGATTTTCCGATTTTATGAGCCATGTAGAGTTCAACAGACGTGTCTCTGATATAGGATTTCAACTGCTGGCCATAACCGATATAAGTGTCAAATATTTCATCTATGGAAATATCCAGCGATTGCTCCAGGGATTTTTCAATAAGCCCTTTAGAGAAGGCGTATCCCTTTTCCAGTTTTTCCCTGAAAACGTCTGGTTCTAAAAGATCAATCATCCGGATACCGTTGCGGAACATTTTGTCTGCATAAACAGGTGCAATTCCCCGGCGTGTGCTTCCGGCGGCTAGATTACCCTGATGCCCGGACAAGGCCCCATCCAAAGCAATATGGTAGGGCATAATCACATGGGCCCGGTCAGACACCATCAGTTTGGGAGAAATGCCTTTTTCTTTGACATAGGCGATTTCATCCAGTAGCGCTTTTGGGTCCACCACAACACCGTTGCCGATAATGCTTATAGGTTCACCATAAATAATGCCGGAAGGAATCAGGTGAAGTTTGAACGTGTTGCCATCGACGATGACCGTATGGCCCGCGTTATTCCCGCCGTGAAATCGAACCACATAATCGGCTTCACCGGCAAAGAAATCGGTGATTTTTCCTTTACCTTCATCGCCCCACTGGGCGCCGACGATTGCGGTTATGTTAGACGGATTGGAAGACACGATGTGCCGGGCGCTGGTTTGGTAAGGCTGTGGATAACGTCACGAAAACAGATCAAAATTGAAAGGTAAGGTTACTGCAAAATGAAACAAACTTGAAAGGGTGAATACGAACAATTTCAAACTATTTTTGATGATTTTGATTTTAAATTAAAACCGGAACAAATACATTAACCATTAAGACTCAAATTCCCGTATGGGGACGCCAAGGCTTTTCCGGGAAAGAGGAATACCAATAGTTGACCGTTATAATCATAACGGCGATGATATTACTCCGGCCGATATTTATTGTATGGTTTCAGTTTTGGAATGCCCGCCTGCCCGGCCGGCAAGGATTGTCAATGCTAAACTATGTATCAACACGGTTGATACAATCCATAAAGCAAAAAAATACCACAAATTTGTTACCACTATCCATTGCCAGTGCAATAGTGCCGGCAAAGCCAGCTATTGTGAAAAGCACAAACGTGCTCTTCATCGTTTATTTTGTTGTGATATTTTATTCAATTTCCAGTTTATTAATCTCAACTAAATTGCGCGGGAATTGATTGTTTTTATTTTTTAGAAAGGTATCGAAAAATGAAAGGACAACTTCGTTTGTAATCATAACAGCTCTTTTTGCCGGAATAGAACCCGTTTCCAAAAGCAAACTTGAAAAGGGAGAAAATAAAGGCACATCGGTAAAATCCAAATGCCGAGAGTCTTTTAGAATGAAATGAAAGCTGTTTGAGTCCAAATTTTCCATAAATTTTTCTAATAATTCAGGACTGGTGGGATAGTCTGAATCACCCCAGTAAGGCCGACCCAGAGACAGGAAGGGTTGTATTATTCCTTTATTCAATACATGGTCGGGAAGGGGGTTCATCCAGCTGTCCAGGGACACGACAGCTTTAATTCTGTCATCTTCATAAGCAGATTGAATGACCGTGGCGCCGCCGTAAGAATGCCCGATAACTCCGATGCGGTTAAAATCGATTTGGGTAGCAATTTCACTGGTGATAGATATTTGCTCGAGGATGAATTTTATGTCAGCCACCCGGGTATTTAATTGCTGCCGGCGAATCTTCACGCTGTCCGGGAGGCCGGTGATATCGGAGCGGTAGTCAGCAATGGTGCCATTTGGGAAAACAGTCAGATTACAATCATACGTATGATCCGGTGCAACCACCATATAGCCGTGACTGGATAATTCTTCGATAAGAGCCGTGTGAACTTGGCGAAACCCGGTAACCCCATGGGACAATATCAAAAGGGGATATTTTCCTGATTCAGGCGGAGCGTTTAAAAAGGAATGCGTTTTGACTAAATTGATATGCCCGACGATAAATCCAGGGAATTTCCCAGCGACGCCTATGGCGGCAGATCGAATTTTCAGATGGTCGATATATGGCATGGGCTCATGGGTAACTGCTTTTGCAGGATACCAAACCTGAACCACCAATTCCCGCAGATCATCAGGATCTTCCGGTGTAAACCACTCTGTGCGGCTGCTATCAACCCAATGATAAATGTTTGATCCAACCGGATGAGGCCCTGTTGGGCGAGGAAGTTCTATAACGGGCACAGAAAAAGGTAACCCAATGACTAAAATCAGCCACAAGGCCCAAGCGAACTTATTGATTCGTTGAGTGAATTTTAGTTCGCCGATTTTTAAGCGTAAATAAATAAAACCGAAGCTCAAATAAGTGGGTACCATTTGCCAGCGGTAGGATTCTGTAAATATATGGATTACTATTATTATTATAGAGAAAAAGATAAGCCGATCAGGGCGTTTCTCTTGTTTGACGGAGTACACCAGTTGATAAACAAGAACGACGAGCAGTAAAAGAATGATAGATTCAAATAAGCGCATGGTGATTATTATTTATAAATTTCCAATACATAAACTAATCATGAAAGCGAAGCTATGGCATTCCAAAAATTAGATTTTACTAAATTATCCGAAAAAGAAATGAAAAAGCGATCATTGGATTTTTTGGAACTAATGAAATCCCGGCGGTCCGTGCGAGATTTTTCTGACAAGCCTGTTCCAAAAGACATTATAGAGAATATAATTAAAACAGCTGCTTCAGCGCCATCCGGAGCCAACAAGCAGCCGTGGAAATTTGTTGTTGTGGAAAACCCGGAGATTAAAAAGCAAATTTGCATTGCTGCTGAAGCGGAAGAAAAAGAATTCTATACCCATCGTGCCACCAAAGAATGGTTGGAGGATTTAAACCAGTTTGGCACAGACTGGAAAAAACCTTTTTTAGAGACAGCCCCCTATTTAATTATTGTCTTTAAAGAAGTGGTGGACACCCGCCATGAAGAACCGCGGAAAAATTATTATGTGAATGAATCGGTGGGGATTGCTGTTGGGTTTTTATTAGCCGCCATTCATCATGCTGGTTTGGTTTCTTTAACCCACACCCCGAGTCCCATGAAATTCCTGGAGGAAATATTGAAACGCCCTGAAAACGAACGGGCTTATTTATTGATCCCCGTCGGCTATCCGGCAGAAGACGCAGAAGTGCCCGTGATCAGTAAAAAGCCGTTTAGTGAAATTTGTGTAACTGGATAAGTTTCTGTGAAGTCAGCAACAAATTGTGGTTGATGTTGTTTTGTTA
>JADFRD010000050.1 GCA_022561485.1 Fidelibacterota bacterium
CCATGGTCAGTCATCAACGTCTGAAGTAACATTCGATGCGCCCTTTGGTTTGCGGTCATACTTGGATTGTTTGGCCAGGATTTGGGATTAAAAAAATCATAACCCGACCCCATATCTAATTCTCTTTTTGAATCTAAAGTGATAATTGTAACATCTACTGTACTTCCACGAGTGTGGCTTGATTTTGCAGCAATATACCCTTCCTTAAACAGGTCTTTTTTAGCAAGATCTGGATAATATTTTCCTTTCATTTTAATATTCTTTATATCCTTTGCCCAGCGAATAAAATGATCTACAGCATGTTGCGGTCGATACGCATCATATACTTTCAAGCCAAGTCCAAAAGGTTTTAGGTCTGCTTGAACTTTTTTTAATGCTAAAGCGGCTCGTTTAGAAAGTATACATTTTGGTTTTAAATAACCATCAATGCGTTCACCAACAAAATTATCGTCTGTGTAATAACGCAACTCGATTTTTATATCAGGTATAACATCATTTAGATAAACAAAGCCTTCTGGAAGTGAACTCGCTATCGATGGTATGCAATAAAGTAAATTAATCAGTATGACTGTAGATAGTAAAAAAAGTTTTTTGTATATTTTCATTTGTAGTCTCCTTTTATTAAAATTATTCTAACGGGGTAAGTCACCTGCGCCGAAATTCTGTCAATTGAACTTATAAAATACCTATTCACTTTCCTTTAATTCCAGAACTACCAAAATCATTTATCCATCGTAGTGAAACGTAGATGTACGCTGCACAGTTTACCCCGATCCTTCGGGGCTTTCGGCGTCTGGTGGACTGGGTGTTAGAAAGCCCGGTTTAAGAAAATTACTCTAATTCAATAATATCCACTGTAATACCATCACTGACCTTTTTGTAGTAAATTATTTTTACATCTATTCTTTCACTTAAGCTTTTCTTTGATTTGTAAGTCTCAGGTTTAATACTGACTGGTATATCCTCTATAAAACCATCAATACCCTTTGATTCTTCTTCTGGATCAGCAAGACGGTAATCTTTCTGATACATTTCAGCTGTTTTTGCTAATATTGCTTCTTGAAATCTTAATCCAATGAAGGTCTTGACAATTACTAAATCGGTAACCCAATCTTTGATCATTTCATCATCTATTTTCCCAATAACCTCCCGGAAGTTGTCAACCATTTCTTTAATTTTTTCAGTTGCCTTTACAATAGCGTCTGGGTGCTTTTGTAAATACCATTCTTCCCATTCTTTCAAGGTTTGTCCGGAGAATTCTTGAATTAAATCACTCATTTGACCAACAACAACTGGTCTTGTACCTTGAGCGTTTTGATTAGCTAAATTTAGAATTTGTGTTGAATACTTCGGGAAATTATATGGCTCACTACCTAATAGATTTTTTATTTCATTATTTTTGATTTTAAACTTGGTTCGCATTGAATTCCTTTTTTCTTATATCTTTAAAATTTGATAGATATTTAAAGGGAATAGTTTCATCTACAACAACATATCCCGTTCTTAACAAATGAGAGTTAATAAAAGTTTTATTTTTCAAATATAAATAACTTAATAAGTAATTATTATTGTCATATTTGATTTCGTCGAATTTTAAGAATATTCTTTGTCCCTTCGTTTTTTCTCTGATGAATTCTATTGCTTTATCTTGTGTTTTTTTGATTGGTTTAATACCTATCAATTTGATGGTTAAACCATTATTCAAAACAATTTCATTTGGACTAATAATTTTCTTAACTGAATAATATTCATTTTTTGTGCTGTTAGAATTATTATCAATTTTTGAACCAAACTGTAATTTTCGTGGGTCTACTTTCTTGTTAATTTTTATTGGGTCTTTAAAAATATAGGGTAAGTTTTTAACATCTTCTCTAAAGTCGTATTTGCTTTGGATATTCTTTACAACTTCAATTTTCGCTTTCTGGAAAATATCAGGTTGGGTCATTCCAAGTTTTTCTTTAATTATTGGTAAAAATTCACTGTTTATTTCATACCCAACAGAATTACGATCAAAATTAATTGCACTTAAAGATGTAGTTCCACTACCTAGAAATGGGTCCAAAACAGTGTCACCCACATACGAAAACATTTTTATCAATCGGTTTGGCAATTCTAAAGGAAACATCGCAAGGTGCTTATCCTGCCTTTCACCAGAAAAATTCCAATGACCGGAGAAATATTTATTCCACTCATCTTTTGTCATTATGGATTTTTCTTTTATTACCCTGTCAATTTTCTTTGGTTTCCCTGATTTCTTAAAAATTAAAATAAATTCGTAATCAATTTTTATAATGCCGTTTCTTGGGTAAGGATATGATCCCATAACAGTTGCACCACCAGTGGTATTTGATGTAGTAACTTTTTGCCAGATTATAGCGCCCATATAATCAAATCCAACAGTTTCACAAAATTTTATTATTTCAGTTCTAATAGGAATTACTTTGTAACGACCATAATAAACAGACCTTGCAAATTGGTCACCAATATTTATACATAAACGACAACCATTATCTAATACTCGATAACATTCATTCCAGACTAAATTTAAATTGTTAATGTAATCTTCGTAAGAATCATCAAATCCAATCTGATTCCCATAACCGTAATCTTTGAGTTGCCAATAAGGTGGTGATGTAATTACAAGTTGGACTGATTTGTCTTGAATCAAATCCATTTTCCTTGAATCACCAGTAATAATTAGATGATCCGTCTTCATACCAATAAGTTAGTCATTTTTCTGAAATTCTCATTCTATCATAAAAAGAATTTTTCGGGCTTTCTAACGTCAATTCATCACTTGCAAGCTGACATTTTTCATCAAAACTTGAGGAAAAAGTAAAAACATCTATCAACCACCATAACTTTCGAAATTAATCATTCCGAGGCTGGTCAAGTGCGTGAAATTGTTAGGCCTTTACTTTGCATAGAATCTTTGTAGCCAAAATTTATTCAAAAATATAACCTATGTTAATTCCAATTGTATATCCGATATAATTTTTTGAATTAAAAGTTCTACCAGTCACATAAAAATGTTTTAATTCTAGGGACGAACAGAATGTTAAATGCTTGGCAAGAAGTGCTTTTACATTCAAGCCTAATCCATTGCTTAGTAAAGCATTTTGATAATCTGGAGATCCATATGTTTCGCTTGAATCGAGCCCTAAAATACTCAGGTGTGGCGATACCGTCAACTTATCGTTTACTCGAACATTGTAATTAATATTTTCAGATATGAGGAATTTTTTGTACACCTATCATAATATCAGCAATAATGTATAATGTGAAGATATCGGCTATAAAATCTTTTGTCAACCCGGATTTTATATATGCATTAACTTTCATTTTTGTCGTGATAAATTTTGCAGGCTTTATATCAAAGAATGCAATTAGTTCATTCTCAAATTCAAACGCAAATTTACTCTTTGAAAATATTACTTGATATTTAATGCTAACAAGTCTATCATGGATGGAAACATCAATCTTCTGAGGTTGAGGTGGAAAAGAAGGTCCATACACTATAATTTTCCCGACATCCTTGCCTTGTTCAAAAATCGAGAATTTAATAGGATAACTCATTGTCGAAGTTCCCACAGTGCTTTTACCGGATAGTTTTTTTAAAGAGCGAAATGTAGCAGTTGTACCAATGATTTCATAGTTTTTATCATCTATAGGATTCGAAATAAAAATCTTATGGGCGTTAAAATCTCTTTCTTTAGCAACATCACCTTTTTTCATATTAAGCTTATCTATATAGCCATCTTTCTTAGTGTCTTTTAACCATTTTACTTTCATCTCATAAATATCATTCGTCCTACCGTCTTCAATAATGAAAATAGGAGGCTTGGATGGAATTTTAATAAGTGCTTTAGATGAAGGGTGAATACCAACTGGATGTGAAATTAGATACTTATCGGCATTCTTCTCAAAATCAGGATCATTCTGTAACATTCCTTTCATTAAACTTGAACAGGAGTTTAAAAAAAAGAATGCGAACAAAAATAACAGAAAATTGACATTTTTCATTTCAATTGTTCCTTGTTTTATTTAACAGCGTTTTAATTGTTTATAAAAACGATTGCCTTCGCTTCGGCTCGTTTCATAATTTTAACGTTGATATAAAGAGGTGCATTTAGGTCTGGTACAAGCTCGGGGTCTGATGAGATTTTTGAAACTATGATGGTGTCTGGTGGACTGAGGTTTAGGAGGTCCCTGTATCAAGCTCCTTTTCCCCACGCAAGCCATATAAGAACCAATGGTTCTTCATTTTCCGTCCACACCATATGATCTGAATCTGGAGGAATATAGTATGATTCACCAGCTTTTACCTTAATGGTTTCATTTCCAATCTTCGCAAAACCTTGACCAGAAAAAAATATGAAAGCCTGTGGGAATGGGTTAGTATCGCCGGGTTCATTTAAACGTTGATTCTTCTTGACCATATACCAAGCACTTCTAAACCCCTGATGATAGTATAATGTAATCACGTTTGCACCGTGCACTAAACGTGAGTATTCTTCCCCTAAAAGAACCTTCTCCGGAACTGAACGATTGAAGAAGTGTTGAACGAAATCAAAAAGTTTTAATCTCACATCGGGGGTAAACTCAAAACCTTCAGGAAGATTAAGATCCAGTGGAGCTGAATCAGAACCACTTGCTTTACCTGCAGCGGTTAGGGCTGTCATTCTTCCTTCATAAATAAGCCGCAAAGAATCCAGTGTAGCAGCAAATGTGAATAGCGCTCTGTTATCAGGTCCTTTTTCCAGCTTAACTTGTTTACCTGACTCAATAATTACGTGCCATAATTGATTATTAGGCTGAATGTCAAACTGAACAACAAATGAGAGTGTATCTGCAACTTTGTGGCGATAGTTTTCAACGAATTCATTTAACATCGTTTCAGCATTGAGTTTTGAAGATTCTTGAGGAACCTTTCCTTGTGCACTGTAAATGAGCATAATTGAGAATATAGAGAAGTAACATAACACTCTATGCTTATTGACAGAATTTTTCATATTTATGGTCTCCTGATTACTTGGTTCCGCCTAACGCCTAAATCAGCCGCCGCTTTTGCGGTCGGCTGAATTTATTTGTTATACGTTGGTCTCTACAAAATAAGCCGCTTGCCTTCCGTTGCAATATTGAAACCCTCAGACTGAACCCTTTGACTCTCCCTACTATTTGAATTCAGCAAGGGATTGGTATGATTCATATGGATAAACCATACTTTATTGCGTTCTTCGTGAGAAAGTTTTTTTAAAGCTTCCATACTCTCTGTGACGAATGGATGCGGGATCTTTGACATATCACGACCTGGTAATTCTCTGTCCGAAAAAAATGTGGCGTCAATTAGGGCATAGTCCACAGTTTTTATAAGATCAGATATGTCGGTTTGCCATTCGGACCACTTGTCTATATCTGGGATAAATATTGCGGATTTATTTGGGCCGTCTATGCGATATCCTACCGTTTCTGAATATTCATCTCTATGAGGAACCAAAAATGGCGTTACCTTGAGGCGGCCTAAAATTTGCGTTTCGCCATTTTGTAACGGTTCCAAAATGATATTTTTGTAAGTAACTAATTGGCTCCAAGGCCCATTTGTTTTTAAGAATTGACTCATTCTCGGCATAGCATAAACAGGTAAATTTAACGTTCCCATAGCCTCATGGCCCAAGAACATGAGTCCTGAGTAATGACCAATATGAGCATGAGTAAGGAATATTCCAGCAAGTTTAAAGCGCTCGGCAGGCGCTTCCAACTCAAGGTCGAAAAGCTGTGCTGGAAAGTTCGGCGTAGCTTCAAACATATATTTTTGGTTGGTTTCTGGGTCAATTAGCCCAAGTGACACAGTTCCCCGTCTAAGACGGACATCATACCAGCCCGGCATACAGTGTGCTTCATAACAGCCAGCTTGAGGATAACCTGCATCCTGAGCGACGCCCAGAATATAGAGATATGGATTTCCGCTCTCAGCAAAAACGGAAAAAATAGCAGTACCAAATAGAGTTAATACCAGTACGTATTTAAAAAACACCAACCTCATAATACCCCTCAGTTTGTAAAACAATTTTCCTACGTATAACGGATAAGCTGAGCTGCGTGAAAATCATGACCACCCTGCCCGCCATAGGCACGTAGGCGGGTCAACTTCTCTTTTCCAAATCTACACTTGCAGAACCCAAAAACATGAAAATCACCGCAAAGCTTTTCACGTCACCTCCAGCGCGGGTTAGCTGGCTCGTAATGAAAATCTTATACATTCAATAGCTTGCGAATAAAACTTTCAACAGAATCATCATCCCATTTGGCTCCACCAACGTGCTGGTATTCTATCATTCCTTCTTTCGATATAATAAAGGTCGCAGGGATACCCCTTGTCATCAACACTTTTGGTTTCCATCCTTTCATAATATATATAGGAAGATCATAACCTTTTTCCTTGATGAATTCTTCTACTTTTTCAGGGTTTTCATTAGATATGCAAACTACTTCAAGACCTTCATCTTTCAATAATTCATAAAGTCTCTGGATGGATGACATTTCAGCTATGCAAGGGCGACACCAAGTTGCCCAAAAATTGAGAAATACTACCTTTCCCTCATATGTAGAAAAATCGATTTCTTCGCCTTCTATTGATTGAATTTTCCAATTAAAGTCTAGTTTTTGTGTTGATGGAAGTGGGGGAGCGGGTAATGGAATCTCTTTTTTAGGCTGGTTACTTTTTGCTATCGCCATCGTAGATTCTACCGATTGTTTGAAGAGGTGGACTATAACAAATGTGCTGGCAATGAGTAACATAATAGTCAAAATAATGCCAGAACTAAGTCCAATAAAGAATTGCTTGTTGAATACTTTCATATAATTTCCCTTTCTATATTAACGATTCAAAAAATAATAATTAATTGAATAGTCTAGTACTATGTCTGAATCAAACGAGACCGCGTAGCGGTCTCGCTTAACATTGTCAATATGCAGAAACTTTTGACTCATATCAACCTTATAGACTGTAAAATGTGACTGTCTATTGAAATATTATAATTGAAATCCGGAATAATAATGGGTATTTTTCCACGTATAATTAAATAAATATTGTTAGCATAGTATATTAACATTTTCCAAAGGTGAAATTATGGAATTAACAGATCAACCTCAACCAAAATTTGTCCCTGACCGGAATTTGAAACTAATGGACCAGGTACGACAAGTATTGCAATATCATCATTACGCTTATCGAACAGAACAGGCCTACTGCGGATGGATAGTAAGATTTATAAAATTCCACGGCAGTAATACTCACCCGAGCAAAATGGGTCAGTTAGAATTGGATTCGTTTTTAAGCCATCTTGCCGTGAAAGGAAAAGTGTCTGCTGCCACACAGCGTCAGGCAATGAATGCCCTTATTTTTCTCTACCAGCGAGTGCTTGATATAGAAGTTGAGGGGCAATTAGAACCTGTTAAAGCCAAGAAGCGTAAAGCGCTTCCGGTGGTCATGACCCAGGATGAAGTCCATGCTGTTCTGTCTGCAATGCACCGTAAACATAAGCTCATGGCAGGTCTATTATACGGTGGCGGGTTAAGGCTGATGGAATGTATCCGTCTGCGCATCAACGATTTGGATTTTGCCCGGAATCAAATCTATATCAGAGGAGCCAAGGGAGGGAAGGATCGCTTAACGCTGTTTCCGCATTCCATAAAAGAGCAGTTAAGAGCCCAGGTTGACACGGTAAAGGTTTTACACGACGAAGATTTGGGTCTGGGGTACGGGCAAACAATTATCCCCGATGCTCTGGCTCGAAAATATTCCTCAGCTGCCAGGGAATTTATCTGGCAATTTGTTTTTCCTTCCAGAAAACTGAGCCAGGATCCCCGATCAGGCGTTTTCCGGCGTCATCATGTTTTTGAATCAGGGTTACAGAAGGCGGTGAGAAAAGCAGTGCTGCAATCGGGAATAAATAAACGGATCAGCTGCCACACGTTTCGCCATAGTTTTGCCACTCATTTACTGGAGAATGGTGTAAATATTAGAATAGTTCAAGAATTGATGGGACACACCAGCGTAAAAACCACTGAAATATATACCCAAGTCATGGAAAGGGATTTGAGTAAACTTCAAAGTCCTTTGGATGTTTTGGTCCATAGTTCCACTTAGTGATGTCAAAATTTCCATTGAATAAGGCCTTCCCATATGTAATGTAATGAAGGCTGGAGAAGACAATAGTGTTTTCCAAAATACAAAAAAACTTGTCATCGCGATGCTTTTTCACAAAGTGAAAAAGCGCGGCGATCCCCTATCGTTAACAAAAAACCAGGAGGTTAATAACGTACAAACCAAATTTTACAAATTCGATCCATCATACCAAAATATAAATATCCTTCAATCGGTTTCTTCCATATATCTTTGAAGGTTTTATGAACAAACCATTTTTCCGGATAATTTGGAACATCAACCCTGATTGTATAGTATAGTCTAAATATTTAACTTCCGCTCCAAATCAATTCATTTTATGAAAACATTCATCAGAATATTTCTAGCATTATGGCTACCCGCCGTTTCAACCAGCGCCACACCGGAACAGGGGCACATTCATTCAGATGGAAACGTTATTCTGAACCTTTGCAACGTATCTTGCAATGATGAAAATCATCGATTGAAAATAGAAAAATGCATCAGGTGTTTAACCAAGCGATCCATTCCTCATGCCATAACTCAAAAGACTAAAATAGATACGGATCCATTCTTTTCAAATCTCCTTTGGTTAACAGAAAATAAATTTATACCTATTTATTTTTCTAATTTTACTTCTCGCGCTCCTCCGAGTCAAATATAATCTGCATTACGTTAAATCACACTTTTTACCAAATATTTAAGAAGAACAAAAATGAAAAAATTTATAGTAATAATATTTTGTATCGCAACCCTGATGGGTCAACGAAACTATTCAGGCCAAATGCCTGCCATCGGCGTACTTGAAGGTACCGTTATAGATTCCACCAGCAGTGAACCAATAGAATATGCATCTGTATCGGTCATACGCCTCAGTAATAACGATATCATCACCGGTGGTGTTACCGATTTGAATGGCCATTTTCATATTGCTGAAATTCCCTTGGGCAGATACAAGATTGTGGTGGAATTTATCGGGTATGAAAAAGAAACCATCGAACCGATCAACCTGTTTCCCGGTGAAGGAGGAGGCGTTGAGCAGCATCTGGGCCAAATATCTCTTTCCGTTTCTTTTGTTCAATTGCAGGAAATTGACGTGGTGGGTGAATTGCCGCAAATCATTCAAACCATTGACAAGAAAATCTTTTTCGTAGATCAGAATTTATCTGTTCAAGGTGGAACAGCTGCCGATGTCCTGAAAAATATACCGTCTGTTGATGTGGATATTGACGGAAATATCAGTATTCGGGGGGACCAGAATGTCACAGTCCTGATTGATGGTAAACCCAGCGGTTTAACCCATGGTGATCGCCGCGCCATGGTGGATAATATTCCTGCGGCGATGATTGAGCGGGTGGAAGTCATCACGAATCCGTCTGCGAAATATGATCCGGATGGTATGGGTGGTATCATTAATATTATATTGAAACGCGGTGTGTTTGAAGGAATCAATGGCAACACATCCCTATCTGTTGGGCAGTTTAATCAATATAATGTTTCCGGTATAATGAACTATCGGAAAAATAAATGGAATGCATTTGCCAATGCCAGTTTCAGGCTTGGCAACCAAGACGGATACGGTGAAAGGTCATTCGTAGTGGAATATCCATCATTTTCGGATTCGTCTGCACAACGAAATAAGCGAATACGAATTCCTGAAATTTATACTATTAAGTTTGGGGGCGATTATTTCTTAAATAAAAAGAGCACACTGTCGTTCAGTACAACATACAGTGATCATACTAATAGTGTTGATGAAGAGGTCCATTATTATACACCAAAGGATTATAAAATTATTTCAGAAGAATCGGATATAGGTTCTACAAGAGACCTGGATATCAGCTATTCCCGTGATTATGAAAATCCTCTTCAAAAGCTGGATGTGGACGTATCCTACTCATTCAGTGATGACTGGGAGAAAGAGGTATACCAAACGGTGGACTCAGATGGCGGATATACCCTGGAAACTGAGTGGGAAACCAATTTAATTATCAAATCTGATTACGTCCATCCCTTTGGTGAAAAAACCATTTTTGAAACCGGTTTCAAAAGTACCATTAAAAATTTCAAAACGGATTTGGAATATCTCGAAGTCCCCTATAATTTTCTTTACGGTGAAGATGTCCATGCGTTTTATGCCACATTAGGTCATGAGTTCAATACCAGGTGGGGACTAAAAATTGGTGCACGCGCTGAACAGGTATATACTAATTCCAATGTGCGAACCGGTCAAGAATCTGAACTGGATACGATAAATATTTTTACAACCATCATTGATAATGCCATTCTTAATGGACCTTATGACAATCCCTACTTCAAAATTTATCCGAGCCTGTACTGGAAATATACAATTTCAGAAAATGATCAGTTGCAATTTGGCTATAGTAAACGGGTAAACCGTCCTCGCCGTAGAACTATCAATCCATTCCCCAGGGATTTCTTTGATACCGCCCTAATTCGAACCGGCAATCCGTATTTAAAACCGGAATTCAGCGACGTATTAGAGTTGAACTTTTCGCACTTTTCCCGGAAACTGACTCTTAACTCCGGTCTGTATTATAAGCGCACAACAGATATGATCCGCTGGTGGGACAGTGATTTTATTGTTGTAAAGGATACGACTTATGAAGTACGTACTTCAGATAATGCAGGAAATGCCGAATCCCATGGAATTGAATTCATGATTAACTATAGACCGCTTCCCTTATTAAACATGATGGTGACGCTCACCACGTGGAATTCCAGAATATTTGGTTCCGGAGAAGCAGACCTGAATGGCACGACAAGCGGGTATTTTGCTTTTGGGTTGGCCACGTTAACCATTCCGCGTATTGCCCGGGTGGAATTATCGGGTCGGTATAGAGGACCGATGAAAATCACCGACGGAAATATATACAGTAATTTTGCAGCTGACCTGTCCATTCAAAAGGGATTTATTGATAACAGACTGAACCTTACCTTAAAAATTAGTGATGTATTTGACAGTAGACAATTTTCTATTCATACTGAACGGGATGTAACCAATGAATTGACGCAAGTAACCAGTTTACATACTCTGGATGCAGAAAGACACCGTCAGCCCAGAACAATCCATTTAGTATTGAGCTATAATTTTGGAAAATTGGAACAGAGAAAACGCTGGGGTAAAGGCAAAAGAGATGGTGGGGATGGCGGCGGCATGATGGATATGGATTTTTAATCAGATAATTCCTCGTGGCTTGCCACGGGGTTTCCACCGATTCCCCCTTACCAAAGGGTGCTAGGGGGTTGTTATAAAAACCACTTTAACAAATATTCTGCTGCTTGCGGCGGGATTATTTATTCAAATATTTTATTTAATCCATAACTGAGGAATGAAAGTAAAATTGCTGTAACCACATTTGCCATTGGTGGAACGGCCGGAAACAAAAGTTCCATGCACTATTAAACTGGCGATGGATAGTCGCCCGCCACCTTTAAAAATATTATAATGCAGCAGGTAAGAAAAATTCACATCTGCCTAAATGAAGGTCCCAATTTCAATCTTTTTACCATCTCCCTGTTTTTCTTCCCCAACCTTTTAAGTCTTCCCCGGTTTCGGGGAAGATACAGATGGGGATTTAATAAACGTGGGGAAGATTCCCGAAGGGCGCTTGCTTTTAGGCATGGATTGTCTTTACAAAACTTTCAGGGGTAAGTACCCCAATTTCACTCTTCTTAAAATCCTTAATATTTCTCGTTACAATAACATCTATTGTACCATCGTTAATTGCAGAAAAATTCTGTAATGCATCTTCAAAATCCTTGAATTTAGAAATCAATGCTTGATGAACAACATTTCTATCCATCAATAGAACATCTGTTATTGAAAGTAACTGCGTTAACTTTTCAATCACCTTATCATGTTTGGCTGTTTGTCTTAATAAATAATATGTATTACTATAGATAACAGGCGTAACAAATCCTTGAATCTGCTTACTTTCGCACAATGAAAATATTTTTACAGCAAATTCGGAAAATGGTTGTCTATCAAAGAAAAAATCAAGAATTACATCTGTATCTATGAGAATCCGTTTCATTTCAAATGTTTTTTTGATAAGCTTTTTGACAACTCCTTTTTATAATCAAATCCGGAAGGCGCTTTAAAAGAACCTTTTAGTGCTTTTGTAATAGGAGTGATTTCAATTTCGGTATCCGAATATTCTGTCGTAATTGCTTTCAAATAATTTTCAACAATGTTTGACAAACTTCTTCCCTGGCTCTTTGAATATGATTTTGCTTTATCAATTATGGATTGTTTTATTGTTAACGTTAATTTTGTATTCATAACACTTCTTTATTTTTCAATATTTATACGTGTAAATTTATATTAAAAATTATTATACGTGCAAAATTATATTATTTGTCACGTATCTTATAAATTATCTTTATTTGAAACAAGTCAGTAATATCGAAAAATAATGTGTAACCTATTGAACTCCTTTTCATCTAATAGGTAACAATGATAAAAAGGAGTAAAATATGAATCAGAAATCAACACAAATAACGGACGGGAATTGGGCACAAGAAATCCAGAATTTCAAAGGAGTCGCTTTGTTAGATATATGGGCGCCTTGGTGTGGACCTTGTAAAGTGATTGGACCAGTGATAGAAGAATTAGCCGATGAATATGCCGGTAAGGCAAAAATTGGTAAATTAAATGCTGATGAAAACAATAAACCGGCAGAACTTGGTGTGTCTGGCATCCCGACCATGATCATCTTTAAAGATGGTCAGGAAGTAGATCGTATAGTCGGAGTTGCGCCAAAACAAACACTGGTTGAAAAATTAGATTATTATTTAACGGCAAACTGATTTTTGCAACAAACTGAAACAGAATTAATCAAGCAGGCGAAATCCGGCGACTCAAAAGCCATGGCTGAACTGGTTAAACGACATTCTACAACCATTTATAACGTGGGATTGCGGCTTATGCAAGATGAAACAGAGGCCGAAGATGTGCTGCAGGAAACCTTCCTGACGATGGTCCGGAAACTGGATACATTTGGGGGAAAGTCTGCCTTATCCACTTGGCTATATCGAATCGCTACGAATATCGCGTTGGGAAAAATCCGTGAAAAGCAAAAACGAAAATGGACATGGAATTAGATAAACTGGATTTTGAACCGTTAATCGGTAATCAGATTTTATCCTGGCCGGAAGAAGTGGAGCAAATGTGGAAAGATCAATCCATTCAATCCTGCATGAAAGCTGCCCTGGAAAAATTACCCGAATCACACAGGGCTGTTTTTGTCATGCGCGATTTGGAGGGCATGTCGGTGAAGGAAACAGCAACATTGTTAGATTTAAGTGAATCAAACGTAAAAGTACAACTGATGAGAGCAAGGTTGTTTCTGCGGGATAACCTGGCAAAAAATCTTCATTGTATAGAGGCGAATGCATGACCGTTCATATCCACAATAGTAATGATCGAATTGTGAAACTCGTCCATGATCAATTGGGGAGAAATATTGATGCGGAAATCATTGATGAAGTCGCTAAACATATGAAAGAATGCCCTGATTGTACTATCTATGTTGACAGTGTTCACCAAACAATTAATTTGATAAAAAATATTGATGCTCATAGTCCACTGCCAAATGATGTGGAACAGCGGATATATAAATCATTAAAACTGGAATAAAGAATATGAAAAAATACATCATCTTTTTGATAATAAGTTTGCTGGGTTTGTATGCCTTTGATTCATTAAATGATAAAAAAGAAGGACCACCCTCTATTGAATCAGTAAAAGGTGCGGAACTTTATGGAAATGAGGATTATATCTTTTTAGACGTAAGGACTGAAGAGGAACATCGGTTAAAGGCGATCCCCAATACACCGGTTTTCCCGGTTCAGGAGTTAGAAGCTCGTATCGATGAGTTGAAAAAGTATAAAGATAAAAAAATTATCGTCTATTGCCGCAGCGGAAATCGTTCGCGGAAAGGAACGGATATTTTGATAGAACACGGATACGATGCTGTAAATCTATTGGGTGGTATGAACCAGTGGAAAGGACCGATAACTTCCAGTGAGTAAACGTTTTTTATTTATGGCTTTTGGGGCAGTGTTAGGATATATTTATTATGCATTCGTTGGTTGCACAAATGGTTGTGCAATCACAGGGTCACCGATTAACAGCACAATGTATGGAGCATTCATTGGCTTCGTTTGGGGTTGGCCTCAAAAAAATGAGAAGGAGAAGTAAATATTATGGATTATGGTTACCAAAGAATCATTAACAAATCATTCGACGAAGTGGATGCAGACATCAGAAATGCATTGCAGGATCAGGGGTTTGGCGTGTTGACCGAAATTGTGGTTGATGAAACCTTTAAGAAAAAATTAAATGTAGACTTTCGTCGTTATAAAATATTGGGCGCCTGCCATCCAACCACGGCATTTAAAGCGTTATCTACTGAATTGGAAATCGGATTATTGCTGCCTTGCAATGTTACCATTTGGGAAAACGAGGATGGAACAGTTACATTATCAGCTATCAACGCTGCTAAAATGCTTTCTGTCTCCGGGCGTGATGATTTAGATGAATTGGCGGGCCAGGTAACTGATTGGCTAAAAGCGGCGGTGGATGCAGTATGAATGATATGATAACGGTTATCGTTATTTTAGGTGCATGGGTTTTTATCAACCGTGTGCTGTTACCCAAAATGGGCGTACCTACCTGACATAATCCGTATCCTCAGGTTGAGAAAAAAACAGTATATAATGAACATTCGGAAAAAAACGAAAGTGAGCTTTAACAATGCCGATGTATGATTACAAATGCAATTCATGCAGACAACAGTATGATGAACTGGTTTCTTTTTCGACTCCGGATTCAGAAATGGAGTGTCCGAATTGTAAAGAAAAGAATTCCAAACGTATGTTATCCGCACCCAGCATTTCTACAAAAGGTGGTGCCGATTATTGCGGCAATTCCTGCAACGCACCATCAGGGTTCTCATGAGCTAACTGAACCTGTGGTCACAGGATAAACTCAAATAAAAGATTGCAATCCACGGTTTCAAATGATGTAAACAGATTGATCAAATATAAAATTGCAACCCACGATTAAAATCGTGGGAGCAAGATTCGTGACAAAAAAATGAAACCATTTTAACGGTTCATCCAAAGTTTCGGAAGACTCACAACTTTACTCAGTAGGTATCTTTTAAGAATTTGATTTTGGGATGAATTTTGATATAGGTCCCAAGACAGAAAACGCTGTTTTGAGACGGGTTTTAGAGATAAATTAGATTTGTCTTAAAAAGGATGGTTTTTAAACCTCAATCAATATTCAACACATGTTGTTTTGTTTTACATGCATTGCAAATTATAGAAATTGAAAGTGACTAGAAATTTTCATAGTGAACCATTTTCTGAATCTACTCTTACAAAACTCGAATTGTTTCAGAGGTATTTAGTAGAATGGCTCCCGGTTTTTCTGTCCTCCAGAACGGGCTTTGTTAATACCGTAAACATCTTTGACTTTTTCGCTGGACCTGGTATTGACGGAAATGGGGTAGACGGAAGCCCGTTAATCATTTATAAAAGTATTTTTCTATATTCACGTTTTATTCGCAAAAATAACATTTCAGTTAATTTATATTTCAATGAAATTAATCCTGAAAAAAGTGCAGAGTTAGAAAAGAACATTAGTGACCAGAATAAAAATCGAAGACCATTTAGTCTGTCAATAGATTGCAAAGATTTTATTAAAGTATTCGACGAATATTATCCAATAATGCAGCATCCAAATACTGCTAATCTAATATTTTTGGACCAACAAGGTTTTAGTCAAATTACTGATGATATCTTCCTGAAAATAACTTCCTTAAATACTACTGATTTCATGTTTTTTATTGCATCCTCATTTGTTCATCGATTTCGTAAAGAAAAAATTACAAAGAAGTATTTCCGATTATCAGATGATGGCCAAGGAACAATAGACAATAATTATGTCCATAGAGAAATACGTGATTATTATGAAACTATTATTTCTGAAAACAATAGAAAATGGTTTTTAGGACAATTTTCAATTAAGAAAGGGTCTAATATATATGGAATCATTTTTGGTAGTAAAAATACATTAGGGATAGACAAGTTTGTACGATCATGTTGGAAAATTGACCCGTTACGGGGAAATGCCAACTTTGATATTGACAGGGAGAATATCGACACTTCAATGCCAAGTCTTTTCCCAGAAATGAACAAACCGACTAAAATTAAAGAATATGAATTGGAATTGGAAAAATATGTAATGTCTGGGGAAATAACATCAAATCATGAAATTTATATTTTTTCTATTTTGAATGGCATCCTACCAAGATTTGCTAGAGCAAAGTTGAAACAAATGATGTACGATAATATTATACCAAAGCAGAAAATAAATATCTCATATAATGCATATAAGGAAAAAATGATTAATATTAGATTAGATTATGGCACAAAATTCAAGCATAGAATGGACTGATTCGACCTGGAATCCAGTAACAGGTTGTACTAAAGTATCTGCAGGGTGCAAAAACTGTTATGCTGAAAGGATGGCACATCGATTATATGAAATGGGTCAATTCAGATATAGAAATAAATTCCAGCTTACGTTGCAAGAGGATATAATTGAAGCTCCTTTAAAATGGCGAAAACCACGAGTTGTATTTGTCAACTCCATGAGCGATCTCTTCCATAAAGATATTCCTCTGTCATTTATTAAGAAAGTGTTCAATACTATGAATATGGCCCAACAGCATGTATTCCAGGTACTGACAAAACGCAGCCAACGATTAAAAGAATTAGCTCCGGAATTGAATTGGTCGCCTAATATTTGGATGGGTGTTAGCGTTGAAGATCAAAGCGTTGTTAGTCGCGTAGATGATTTAAGGGACGTGCCGGCGCGCATTCGGTTTTTATCAATAGAACCATTAATCGGTCCAATAACCAACATTGGTTTATCTGGGATTAATTGGGTTATTGTCGGTGGCGAGTCCGGTCCAAAAGCCAGACCTATGAACCCGGAATGGGCACGAAATATCC
>JADFRD010000051.1 GCA_022561485.1 Fidelibacterota bacterium
GAGTCATGGCGTAATCCATTGGGAAGCGGTCAAGAGTCCTTACTTTCAGTGCTTCCTCATAGGCTTTGATTGCTAACTTGCAGTTCTCAGATTTGTCTCTGTATTGTGAAACTTCCCAATGTATATCTCCTATTTTTTTCTGTGCTTGGCTTGCTAAAGTACGATCAACTTCGAATTCTAATATCCTCTTATATATCCCAATGGCCTGATCATAATAATTCATAATTTTATGGAAGTCTCTCCAGTCTATTTTTTCAGCTAAGCGCACATAAAGAGATGCAAAAGTAGCGTATACCTGAGAAGGTAGATTAACGCCTGTGCTTTTCTCTAATTCTTTAACTTCAGTAATGGCGTTCTCTATATCATTGACTTTAAATGGTTTTATTCCTGCGTAATACTCTAATATCTTAAATGCCATTGATTGGAATTTATGTAAATGATCAGGTTTAATATGAGGTGGAGGTTTCAAAGCAACCTTATTATATTCCCTGATTATTCGAGACATTAGTTTATCAATTGCTGAGATTATTACATTTTTTGGATATTTGGATGTGGTTAGTGAAGCATCTTTATTGACTGTTTCCACATGCAAACCTTGGAGGTCCGAAATATGAGAAAAAAATCCAAGCGATGGCTCTCTTAATTTATTAAACTGTGTCAAGGTTAAACCAGCCTTAATAGGTGTATTTTGGTAGTAACTCTTAATAGCTACAACGGCCTTCTCATCTTGAAGCGTGATAATAGGTTTGTTTTTCCCCAGCAAAATACCAAGTTCTAGTAAAACATTGGGTCTCAGACCGTCGAGAATTACAATACCAAGAGCACATTCTTCTGTTAATTGTTCAAATTTTTTTCCGTAGTGTTCTAATGGTTTCATTTCATCCGATAAAAACACGGCTTTGAATCCTCTATTAGGCAGTAATTCCCTAAGTGGATTTAGAATATTGTTAATATACTTGACATGTGTTTTATCAGAATATACAACAATACACGGTATTTCCCCCTCAACACCCAAAGTAGAGACGGTCTTTGCTTCAGTTTTTTTATCTTCTTGTAATCTTCCTTGAGTTTTTAACTTGACAATCTCAGGCATTTCTTAAGTTTCCTATCCGTTAATCAAAATTTCGCCCAACGTCTCGATAAATCCAGTAACGTGTATATCGGGTTTAGACTTTAAATTGAAAATATATTTTAACCCTTCAAAAACAAAAATGTGTATAGCTGTAGACATTCTAATTATCAATAAAATTTATCATATAAGTATATAGAGGAGGAACGATTAAATCAAACATATTTGCACTAAATATTTTCCAAGGAATTATTTTGAGAAATGTTCATCTATATTGATAGTAATGTAATCTCTCAATTACAGGTAGGGCGCATCAAATACGAGCGTTCAACCGTGCAGTCATCATTAATCCTTTCAAAGGTTTCAAACCTTTGAAAGGTTGAAACAACCATTCAATCTTCTCATTTGTCCACCCATAACTGAGGCATTACATAGTATCACCGATTCATAATTTTTAATGTAAACCTTTCGAAGGTTTTGAACCTTCGCAAGGTTGGAGGCTAAATTACATCCCCAAAACAAGAAAGGAATGATCATGTACGAACCGAGTATTAGTTACATTGCCGTTCTGGTATCGGCGGTGATTTTTTTCATCATCGGCGGATTATGGTATTCACCTGTTATGTTTGCCAAACCTTGGATGAACGCAATTGGCTTTTCCGATGAACAGCTAAAAGAAATGAAAGAAAAAGGCCCAGGCGCAAAACCATTTATTATTTCATCAATAACGGTTATCAATTGGTTGGACTTTTCGTTATGGGGTCAATTCTCTTTGTTTGGGTATAAATAGAAAAGAATAAAAAAAATTGAATAACATATTTGAAAAACTGACTCAAAGATTCGTTCCCGTTACAAAAGAATCTGCCCGCATCTACCGAAGTAAAATAGGAAAATTTCAAGGGTGGATTTCCGTATTTGTAAATAGCATTCTTTTTATCATAAAGTTTTTTATTGGCTTAACGATCAATTCCATTAGTCTTATGGCAGATGCAATCCATACATTATCAGATGTTGTTTCTTCAAGCGTGGTTATATGGGGATTCCACGAAGCGGAAAAGCCGGCCGATGTTGAGCATCCCTACGGACACGGGCGTATAGAATATATTGCCACACTGATTATAGCCATTTTACTTTGTGTGGCCGGAATTGAATTCATCGAAGCATCTATCCGGCGTATTGCCAATCCGACACCCTTAACATCCGAGTGGTGGATGGTGATGATTCTGTTGGGGACCATTGTCATAAAAGAAATCATCGCACGGTACGCAGAATTTCTTTCAGCAAAAATTGCTTCCGGAACGCTGCGGGCAGATGCGTGGCATCACCGGTCGGATGCCATATCCAGTTTTCTGGTCGTGGGTGCAATGATTGCAGGAAAATTCGGTTATTATGCAGTGGATGGCTGGGCGGGACTTGGTGTGGCCGTTTTTCTGATTTATATCGGTTATACCATTGCCAAGGAAGCCATTGATGATCTTATCGGTAAGCCGCCTACCGAGGAGGAAGTGGAGGAAATTCGCCAGATCGTTACACATCTTGATGGTGTTTTAGGCGCTCATGATATCGTTATACACAGTTATGGAAAAGATAAATTTGTTAGCATGCATGTGGAGATTAATGCAGATGAGACGCCCGAACGAGCCCATGACATTGCAGAATATGTTGAAAATGTTTTAACAGAAAAACTGGGAGCTGAACCCACAGTTCATATGGATCCTGTTCAACCGGATAATCCGAAAGTCCATGAAGTAACACATTATCTAAATGAGAATTGGATCGGGGATGATCGTATCACAGATATTCATGATATCAGAATTGTTGAGACGGATAAACATAAAGTCATCCTATTTGGAATCAATATAGAGCAGACAATGCTCAAAAAACAAATTGTCGCATGCTGTAATGAATTAGAAAATGCTGTTGAGAAAGAATTTCAGGGATATGAAGTCAATATTAAGGTATCGCCCTTATACCGTTTTTGATCAATTAAGATCAGTATACAAATGAAACAATCCTTTGAGAGTTAAGTCATCATCAATGATTACATTTGTTTGAATGATGCGACCGATGACTTTTCCCAATCCTCCGGTGATAACTACAGGAATATCCGACCATCCTTTTTCATTTAAAATGCGTTTGATCATTCCGTCAAGTTGATCTGCGGCTCCAAATAAAATACCACTTTCCAGATTTGATCGTGTGTCGCGGCCGATGGCTGATTTAGGAATTTCAAAATCGATGCGGTGTAACAAAGCCGCTGATTCAAATAAATGCATGGCGCTGGTTTCAATTCCGGGAGAAATGGATCCGCCGATGAAATTCCCCTTATCATCAATAATATCATATGTGGTGGCTGTTCCAAAATCCACGACGATAGATGGCTTACCATACAATTTCCCGGCAGCATACACATTGGAAATTCTGTCAGCACCCACTTCATTGGGAGACTTAACATCCAGTTTGATTCCTAAATCCAAATTTCCATTCACTTCGAAAGGAGTTTGGTTTAGATAATATTCGCACATTTTTTTGTAAACGAAAGTTTCCTTAGGGACCACACTGCCAATTACAATTCCTTTAACAGATTTCAAATCACGGTTGGCATCTTCCGCAAGGAGTTTAACGGCCACCCAACTTTCGTCAATGGTTCGTGCAGACGCTGTATTTAACCGCCAGCTTTCAACGAGTGTACTGTTTTCGAAAAGACCGAGAACGGTATTTGTGTTTCCTATATCAATAGCTAAAATCATAATTCTATAATGTGTATATCTCCACTGTTGTAAATCGTTTCTTTCCCGTTGCAATTAATAATAGCAGCTCCATCGTTATTAATTCCGACGAAGATCCCTTCTTGAATATCATTATCTGCTTCAAACTTAACTGTCTTATTGACATGGTTACAACGTTCAGTCCAAAATTTTAATAAAGTCTTTGGTCCCCTGTTTTCTTTCAATGTATTATAGTGCAATTCAAGGTTATTCAGGATTTTGGCTAAAACCAACTCTCTCTGATTGGATGAAGACGATTCCATAAAAAAAGAAGTGGCATTGAGGTCTACGGGTAGTTCATTTTCCTGTTCATTGATATTTAAGCCAATTCCAATGACAACCCATTCCAATATAGAGCCGTGAATTCTGCTTTCACATAATATACCCCCCAATTTTTTTCCGTGTACCATAACGTCATTTGGCCATTTTAGTTTTGTGTTTAAACCCAATTCCTTTAAAGCATCCACAATGGCGATTCCAGTCAGCAAAGGAAACCAACCCGCCAAACGACTGTCTAATTCTGGTTTTAAAATAAGGGAGGTGGTCAAACTTTTTCCGGGAACAGATACCCAACGCCTGCCTGCCCGGCCTTTGCCGGCTGTCTGATTATCTGTAATAACAAGTGTACCTTCGTTGGCTCCATCTTCAATCAGCCCCCAAGCATCTTCATTGGTGGATTTAGTCCAAGTATAATATTCAATTTCCCGGCCAAGAACATTTGTGGTAAGATTGGCTTGGATGAGGTTTGTGAACATGATTACACGAAAAATATATATAGCTGTACATAAGTAAGAATAAGTCCTGCAATGGAACCGGTCATGACTTGATAAACAGTATGGGCTTTCAGAACAACTCTTGAATAACTGACTGCAATCAGGATGATGAGTGCAAAGAAAGGGAATTGAAAGCCTGCCATCCACAAAGCAGCGAGAGGAGCGGCAACTCCCATAGCATGGATGGAAATTTTCCAGTATTTGGTAATAATAATCGTAAATACTGTATTGGTCATATAACAAAACATTAGTCCCCGAACCAGAGGGTCGGCTTTCATATACGTCAGAATCAGGTAAGCGATTCCGGAATATATAATTCCCAAAGTAAGTGGAAAAATTCGCTGTTCTTTTTTTGAGGCATCCAGATCAGAAATTTTTCCTGTTTTCTTCAATAACAACACGGTGGAAATGGGAATCAGGTTTGAGAAAAGAAAGCAAACGATCAGTACATTAACGGCGTTATCAGCGATGGGTACTCTACCAAATAAGAGCAGGTAAAACGCCACAAATGATATAATCATTGGATGGAATAATAAAGATATTATGGAAGCAGGCAAACGAGAATTCATTATGTATAGTTACTCAACATTAATAATACTCAACCACCTCTCCGTCCCCTCCTTACTGTAAGGAGGGGATTTAGGGGAGGTTGAGAAAAAACATATTTTGTAGAAATCCAATGTTTTTCGAAGGTTAATAATTCTAAAAAATTAAAAAGTGGGATGGTATTCACCAAATACCGAACGTAATTCGTCCGATATTTCACCCAACGTGCAATGGTGTTTAACACATTCGATGATGGCAGGTATTATATTATCAGAACCTGAAGCAATCATTTTCAATTCAGACAGGCGATTATTTGCATGTTCGTTGTTGCGTTGTGATTTAAAATCTTTTACCCGTTGAATTTGTTTTTCGACCGCTTGTTGATCAATGGTTAACAGGTTTGGATTTATGTCTTCGTCTGTCTGATATTTATTTACACCAATTATAATTTGTTCTCCACTGTCCACTTTCTGTTGATATTCATAAGAACTGCGGGCGATTTCGTTTTGAATCCAGCCTTTCTCTATGGCGGCAACCGCCCCTCCCATGTCATCAATTTCTTCGATTAGTTTATTGGATTCTGATTCCAATTGGTCCGTTAATTCTTCAATGACATAACTTCCGGCAAACGGGTCAGGGTAGTTCGCCACGCCCGATTCATACGCGATGATTTGCTGGGTTCGGAGGGCGAGTGTTACAGCCTCATCTGTAGGCAGGGACAGGGCTTCATCCCTGGAATTGGTATGTAGAGACTGCGTTCCGCCCAAAATAGCGGACATGGCCTGGATGGTCGTCCGTACCACATTGTTATCTATTTGCTGGGCTGCTAGTGTGGATCCTCCCGTTTGTACGTGGAAGCGGCACATCATTGCTTTTTCATGGGTTGCATCAAAGCGTTCTTTCATGATTTTTGCCCATAGGCGCCTCGCTGCCCGAAACTTGGCAACTTCTATTAAAAAATCATTGTGGGCATTGAAGAAAAAAGAAAGTCGTTTACCAAATGTATCTACATCCAGACCTTTATCAATGGCAGCTTGGACGTAAGCAATTCCATCTGCTAAAGTGAATGCAAGTTCCTGTGCAGCGGTAGAACCGGCTTCACGGATATGGTAACCGGAAATGGAAATGGTATTCCAATTTGGAACATGGCTCGAACAAAAATCAAAAATATCGGTCACAATTCTCATGGAAGGTTCGGGAGGGTAAATGTACGTCCCCCGGGCAATGTATTCCTTGAGAATGTCATTTTGAATGGTGCCGTTCAGTTTTTTGAGAGCCACATTCTGTTTTTCAGCCGAGACGATATATAGTGCCAGTAAAATCCCGGCGGTGGCGTTGATGGTCATGGATGTGGAAACGGAATCGAGGGGGATATCTTTAAATAATATTTCCATATCTTCAATGGTTGAAATGGGCACCCCGACTTTGCCAACTTCTCCTAAGGCCATTTCATGATCTGAATCGTATCCGATCTGCGTTGGCAGGTCAAAAGCCACAGATAAACCGGATACACCGTTATCTAACAAATACTTATAGCGTTTATTGGATTCTTTCGCCGTAGTAAATCCGGCATACTGGCGCATGGTCCAGAGCCGTTTTCTATACATTTCAGAATAAAGACCACGGGTAAAGGGGAATTGTCCGGGGTTTTCCCCTGTCAAACCATCCCTCTCTCTTTTTTGATTGACTGATATGCACCATTCACTGCTTTAAATTTTTCCTCAGCCAGGTTTTTAAATTCATCTCCTAAATGAGCCACTTTATCCGGATGGTATTTTGATGCCATTTTACGATAAGCTTTCTTAATCTCGGCATCTGGTACTGCGGGAGCGATTTCAAGTATCTTGTAAGCTGATTTTGTCGCTTTAATAAACATGGCCTTGATGGATTCAAAATCGAGATTATTGATGTTGAGATAGCGGGCAATAGTGTGGATTACTTTTACTTCATCAGGGTGTACATGGCCATCCGCTTGGGATAAACCGAACAGGACATGAACCAATTCGAGCCGGCTGGGGTGATCCATAGCTCGCTGTATTTGACGGCACACATCCCGCAAAGGATAATCCTGTTTAACGATATCCTTGAAAAGCATCATAAATTCACGCGTCTCATCATGGCCAAACTGCTGGCTTAGGAATTTTTTTACATAATCAAGTTCCGAGCGCAACAACTGCTTATCCGCCTTCATGACTGCAGCTAATAATACCAGCATTGAAACCATAAAATCGCCGGGTTTTGTTCTGGGGTAACTGGTAGATGTTGTGCGATAAAAACCCTGGCTTTCCCGGCCACCCTGAGAAGCCAGAAAATATCCTACGATTGCGCCGATGGGACCGCCTAATACCCATCCAAGTCCGCCAAAAAGTATTTTTTTGCTAAGTGTCATTATTTTTCCGTGTTAATTGAAGAAGTAAAACTACACAAGTTCTATTCTGTGAAAAAAGCTATATTCCGCCGTGAATTTACCTTGGAAAACACGCATTGCACTATGGTGGGATAGACCCCGGAAAGATACGTTTGCAAATCCTAACTTGTCTCTGCGGAAAGAAAAATATCCATTTTCAAATTTGTTAATCCTTTTACCGAAAAAACCCGAGCATTCTAGAGCTGCACGCATGTTTATTCAGTCATTGCAAAATGCCATGGGTCCCCAAGGCCGGATTCAAGTCAGGTATATAGCAAAACGCCTAAACCTTGAATATGTGGATGCAACGATCAATGATCGGTTAATTGCTTATTCTGATGAACATATCAATCGATGGGGATTGCCGGAACAATCCTTCCTTGAAATCATATTTGTATCCAAGCCGGAAGTGGTTATTGATCTTAATTTGGACTTTGATCCGGTATCGGCGACCATTGTTCAAAAATCAGGCGCCCCCATGAGAATTGGGTTTTATAATGAAGAGAATGAAAAATATTTTAACATCTTGATAGAACGTAACGAAAATGAATATCTTGAAGAAAGCTATAAAAAAATTCAACAATTATTAGGATTGGCATGAACGTATATATTTTTGAAGATCATCGTTCATTGGATCTTGAACCCATCACATTAACCAGGCCGGCTTTTGAAATTCGCTGTGGGGCGTTTACATGTATTGAACGAATTAGTCTTTATCTTCCGGATACCAATATGCATCTATTTGTTCGTCCTGAATTGGAAGAACTGACACAAGAAACATTTCCGGGGAATATTGTAAATCCGGCGATAGTTGAAGAAGGCCTCTGGTTATTGGGCAATGTTCTTTGGAATAATGACCTTATGGATCAGATCGTAAATAATAAAGATACCGCCTTTTATCATCATGCAACATTCGTCGGTGCATATTTAACGAAAGTTGAAGGTCAGAAATGGGTGCAAGATGGAGGCCCATCTGTCCAGGATTATGCATCAACAAAAGAAGAAAAAAATCTGGAATGTAAACCAATCCATTTTTTATGGGAAGCTATACAGGAGACCGGAAAGCAGTTAGAATCGGATATAAAATTCTTCAACGATTATTCCACACCAAAAACAGATGCAACATTAATAAATAGTGATCAAATTTTATCTCATTCATCAGTCATTATTGCTCAAAGTTCCGTGATTGATGCATCCAACGGCCCGGTGGTTTTAGATAAAAATACCGTGATTAAACCCATGACTTATTTAGAAGGACCATTATATTTGGGAGAAGGCAATATTGTCGCCTCGATGACCAAATTTAAGGGGGCTAGTTCCATTGGGCCTGTGTGCAAATTGGGTGGAGAGATCAATAATGTCATTATTCAAGGGTGGAGCAATAAAGTTCACGATGGTCACCTTGGGAATGCTTATTTAGGACAATGGGTTAACCTGGGTGCGGGTACGATTAACAGTGATCTGAAAAACAATTACAGTGATGTGAAGGTAATGGTCAATGGAACAATGAGAGATACAGGGACTATTCAGATTGGTTGTTTTTTAGGTGACCATGTGAAAACTGCAATCGGAACATTATTGAATACAGGAACAGTTATCGGGCCTGGAAGTAATATTGTTTCGAGAGGATTTCCAGCTAAAACTATCACATCTTTTTCATGGTGCGTAGGTGAGAAAATTCGAAAAATTAAATGGGACGCATTTATTAAAACAGTAAAAGTGGTTAAATCGCGTCGAGGAATTGAAATCTCTAAGGCAGAAATAACATTATTAGAATCCATTTATCATAATAAAAAAACTTAATAAAGCTATTGACGATACAGAAACACTCAATATAACTTTACGCCCGATTTTCGAGGGAAAAATAAATGCTTGAAGGAATAATTTGCCCAGCGTGTGAGACGACTCTTGAGGAATACGACCTCAAAGAGAAATTGACATGCCCGTATTGCCGTACTGATTTAAAAGATAGGAAATATTTGGATTTCCTTGAATATCTCATGACGAATGGTATCGTTGAAAATTTAGATTTTTTCGATACGGATATTTATAGTGAAGATATCGAAGATCTTGACCAAACAGAGGAAGAGGAAGTAGATCCGGCAGAATTTGAAAAGAAAAAAGACACATTCAGTCTATATGAAAATGAAGTGATTATAGATAAAAATGCTGAAAGTGAAGAGAAGAAGCAGGAGTATACTGAATTTGAAGGCTTGGATGAAGATTGGGAAGAATTTAACCGAAGAGAATTTGATTCATATTAATTTTGTTTCCAGGAGGAAATAATGGAAAAGAAAAAAATTCAACAGATCAATATTGAGTTAGATGAAAAGGTCAGTAGTGGTGAATATGCTAATTTTGTTGTAGTCACACACTCTCCGGCTGAGTTTGTTATGGACTTTACCCGGCTATTACCCGGGGCCCCTAAAGCAAAAATTAATTCTCGAATAATCATGGCGCCTCCTCACGTCAAAGCATTTATGCTGGCACTGAAGGACAATATTAGAAAATTTGAAGAAAAGCATGGTGAAATAAAGTCACCGGGGAATGAGTCATTTCAGGGGTTTGGCGTTAAACCGCCGGGATCCGTATTGCCGAATTAAGAATTTTATTTATTCATAGAGGACCCATCGTCGTCCTTTTTTTATCTCCCTCATCTTTAATAAAATCCATAGGGAGATAACACTCCAAGCCATCCCATAACCAAATAAACCGCCAATAATCACATCTCCGGGATAATGAACTCCCACATATATTCTACTCAAGGATACGATGACAGCCATCGTGTATAGAAATTTATTCCATTTAGAATAAAAATAAGTCAAAACCGCAGCGGCAGAAAACATATTGGCCGCATGGTTTGATACAAAACTGTATTTTCCTCCTTTAGCCACAAGAAGATTAATTGATTCAGCCATGGCATGGGAAGGGCGGAGGCGGCCAACCCAGGGTTTGATAATTTGAGCCGCAATCACATCTGTCGCAGCCACTGAAATAATGAGGATACCTGCGGCAATTTTACCTCGTTTTCCTCCTTTAAGAATTAACACAAATATTAAAATCAGAACTGGAAAGACCCAATAATTCTGATTGGTTATTATTGGCATGAATACGTCTAATAACGCATTCGATAATGTTCCATTCAATAAATGAAAAAGGGTTTTATCTAAACCATCCAACCAGGAAATCATTTACGGTGCTCAAGGTCTAATAAATGCTCTAATCCATGTTTATCAAAATAGCGACCTGCAAAGAGACCAGTCAATTCACTTAGATGAATAGTATTTTCAGGATCTACTGTTTGTTTGCATTTCATTGCTGCCACCAACATTTGCTGCAATGTTGTCGTTAATAGAACATATTTTTTTCTATCCGGATCATCTTCTTTTTTGAATTTGATGCGCTGGGTCAGGAAATAATCTGAAATAATATCCTGGATTAACGTGGCGTGTTTTTCTTTAGTGTTTATCCAGCGTACCAGTTGATTATTATTTAATGCACTGTTTTTATCATCAGATAAAGCGTTGATTTGAACCATAGCTTTATTAATGGTAGCAATATGCTCATTTATTTGATGGATACGCATTGCGTCATCATATATACCGCATGGTACTTGACAATGACCAAACACCCATGAAGACAATACAACATATAATACGAATGGAAATAATAGTGTCTTTTTCATGTGCTTTCCTTTAGCCTCATTAATTCATTAGCCGCAAAGAACGCGAAGTTTCACGAAGAGAAAAAATAAAAATGATAATTTTATTTTCATATCATAAATATTTATCAATTTTTCTCTATCTTTTTATTTATCAGCATTTTGCGTGTCTTCGTGCCCTTGGTGGCAAATTATCCAGTATATTGAAAATTAAAACGCCCCTGCTTCTTACGAAACAGGAGCGTACCATCTAATTTGTTATTACAATTTTGCCTGCAATCGAAAAATGATCGATCGCCCAAGGGATGGACCGCCCATAATTTCTATATGGCGAAAATCAAGAATATTGTTCACTGACATCATTGCAGAAAGATGATCGTTGATTTTATAACTGGTGTGTAAATCACCTATAATATATGCTTTGATCGTTCCAAAATAAATACCGGATGACCATGGGAAAGTATCCACATAGCGAACCTTTAACGATCCATTGAAATCAAACTTTCTGGGATTGTATTGTATTTTTATTCCACCTTTATGCTTGGGTGCATTGATAGGTTCGGGAGCGTCGGTAATGGGATTAAGGAATTCAGTAATACTTAAGTAGGAGTAATTCATGCCGAATGTCCACTCCCGGTTAAAGAACCAAGTCAGGCTCATGTCCATACCGCCCATATTAACTTCACCATAATTAACATAGCCGACCACAATAGGGGGATTTTGGCCACGGGTGGTATCCAAGGCAGCGACTCCAACGAGAAAGTCCCTCCAATGATCAAAAGATGTTTCCAGATCATCATCGTCTAGAATATTATTCGGATCTTCGTTTATGACACCATCTTTATTCCAGTCTTTGGTCAGGGCTTCTTTCTCAACAACAATGGGTGTGATAAATGTAATCGAACTTACAAAAGAATTAAAATGGCTTCCGAAAATATCTAATGTTCCATAAAGTTTTGGTGTAATTCTTCCCTTATACCCTAACTCGAGAGTTTGAACCACTTCCGGGAAAATCCCCCCCCTGTCTAACACTTCGCTCTTAAAGTATCCTTCAATTTTAGGATCGGCTGAAGGATAGAAAAATAAATGTGTTTCGGGATTATATACATTTAACGCAAAGGCATCATAGGGGTCTTTCCAATAAATTTGATCATATAATCTATTGTAATCAGGATTTTCTTCGTCAGGTGATCCAGTAGTGTCCCTGGGGAAAATATATCCACCATGGGCGCCCCGGGCATATACTTTGAATGTGACAACACGAGTGACAAAAATATCCAGGAATAAAGCCTGGTTAGACGGTGTGTTAAACGCCCGAGCATAGGTCAACCGAATATTCTGGTTGTCACGGGGGCGCCACACCAATCCAATTTTGGGTGATACCTGAAGGCCGTCTGTTTCTTTAAAATTGAATTTCCAGTTCAACGGATTGTAATTACGATTGGAATTATTGAACTCAATCATATTTGTTAAACGGTCGTGAGCATCAAACCGGGTGGCTTGGATCAGTTCAAATTTATCAGTCAATTTCCAGTTCAATTGATAATACAATCCCAGTTCATTGACAACATAACGATTATCTTCTGCACTTTCATCGATTCCTTCATCAATATTCTCATCTATTTTACCGTCACCATCATTGTCATTACCATCTGCATAGACAAGGAATCTTTGATCTCCCAACCAACGTACTCCGGGTTCCACCGTTTCACCATATTCAAATTCACCGCTACCATTTGAATCCACATAATCCGGAATACCATTTCCATTTAAATCTTCATAATCATCACTATCACCATCGTTATCAAAACCATCGCTGATTGCTCCAAAGACATTATCGGTTGAATCACTTGACCATACGTTAAATGGTTCACCTGCATCATACAGTAAATTATCATTAAAGTCTGCATAACTTGTTGGTGAATAACCTTCACCATTGCCATTATTATCCCGGCGATCCCAAAGTTCATTGTCAGATAAAATGGTACCACGAGTATCCGGCATTGTCAGGAAATAATCAATGCCCCATACAAACCGGAAATCTCCATCTAATAATTCCATTGCGTGTTGAAATTGGGTACTCCATTTCGCTGATCGGTCTGAGATTATACCGCCTGTAGCCAGGTTCCGAGTGGGTCTGTCGGCGGGGCCTGAAAAACTGGAATTGAGATAGGATTGTAAAAAGAAATTTTTATACCGTAATCGTCCATGCCAATATTTATATACCCAACCGTCTGCCAAGTAACGAGCAATTCCGGTAATGTTAATATTTCTTGCATAGGCATAGCCATGGGAAAAGATGAATTTAAAATCCGGGTTTGGGTCATAATCTACTCTTAAATCATATCGATAGTTCTTTACTGAAAAATCCGGATAATCATCAATGCCATCGTCATCAGCATCTGCCTCAAACCTCGGAAAATTGGAAGGATATTCTAAATGAAAATCATCATCTCCGCCATATACCCCATCATTGTTGGTGTCGAATAATATGTTGCCATCTTTATCATATATATAATCACCAAAGCCAAATCCGGACCATTCACCTGTATCTTCGTCAAATGTCCCTGATTTTAGACTTCCAAAACGACTTAACCAGCGGGAACCAATTTCATCCTTTTCGTCTACAAGACCGTCACCGTCATTATCAAAACCATCGTACCATATTTCTGTAAGATCATCAATGCCGGCATCAATCCCCTCATCAATTCTACCATCGCCGTTATTATCAAGACCATCCGCATAGGCCCTGCCAATCATGTCTTCCGTTACACCCCAAAGAATGGTGCCATTATCCAGTATATACCTATTATATGAATCATTTACTGCAGCATCTACCATTTCCTGGGTGATAACAGGACTTCCTGCTTCTGTACCTGCAATAAACTTTTCATCTATGTTGTCTCTGTAAAAAAGACCTACCCAGCTCAGATTTTCATCGATAAAGCCATTCCCATTGTCATCAATACCATTATCTGGTATTTCCCCAGCGGTTAATTCCAATAACATTTCCTCTGTAAACACCGGGTTGCCAAATTCAGCTGTATTGGTTGGTGCAAGACCCACATCATCCACACCATTATGAAGTAATCTATTCCGGCCAATAAACGCCGGATCATGGCCTTCGTATTCATCGTCATTGATATGCTCCCAATCGTGGGCATCAAAGGCAACGGCAGACACTTTAAATCCAAAATCTTTAAATACCGATGCGTGACGGAAAGTTAATTTGCGTATATAACCATTCTTTTGAGAAAGACTTCCACCTTGAATATTTAGGGTTGTACCAACAGATTCTCGTGGTGTGGATGTAATAATATTTAACACACCGCTGTGGGCGTTAGGTCCGTACAGTGCAGATGATGGGCCAAGGACAATTTCAAATTGCTTAACATCTTCAAAAGATACAGGAATGACATTATATGCTATTAAGCGCAGCGATGGAATATTAGCCATCCGGCCATCCGTTAATGTTAATAGTCTGGAACTAAATGATGAATTGAATCCTCTGGCGCTTAAGTTATAACTGTCCACTCCTGATTGAGTAAAATCGACACCTTTAACTTGTTTTAAATAGTCTCCCAAATTTGTATTGCTTTCGCGACGAATTTCTTGTTGTGTAATAACACTGATTGCAGCGGGAGCGTCTTCCACCCGCTCCCGTCTACGGGAGGCAGTCACCACATACGTTTGCATTTGAATCGCTTCCCGTTCAAGACCAATATTTATGACCAAAGTTTCTCCGATGGTTAAGGTAACTTCTTGTGTTTGATCTTCAAAGCCGATATAGGTTGCTTTGATGGTTACGGCACCAACCGGAACGTTTAATATGGTATAATTGCCATCAATATCACTCGCTGCCCCTATTGATGTTCCTTTTATAAGTACATTCGCACCAATAAGAGGTTCGCCGTTTCCCGCATCAGTAATTTGGCCGGTTATGGTTCCGGCTTGAGCAACTAATTGATTTGATAATGTTAGTAAAAATAAAAGGGAGATTGATTTATTCATTTTAACCTTATTCTAGAGGGCTTTGCAAAACCTATTGCACAAACCCGCCTGCGTTCCTACGGCGGACAAGTTAAAAAGGTCAAAATTCGCCTGCTTTTCGTTAGAAAACTTGTCCATAGCCCCGCTATTGACTGCGTTTCCCGCCTTAATCAGACAAATTTTACATCTTTTTTCTTCACTCATCAGGTTTTGCAAAGACCTCTTCTAATTATTAAAAACAGACAGCCCCACATTTAAGTGGAGCTGTCTGAATGATCATTGAGAATATTCCTTTGAATTATTTCAACAGCATCATTTTCTTAGTAGCTACAAAGTGTCCCGATTCAACGCGGTAAAAATATAAACCGCTGGGTAAAACAATCCCATTATCATTTCGGGCATCAAATGTAATCGTATGACGGCCTGAAGGGAGATCGCCGGAGTAAAGTGTAGCCACTTTCTGACCCAACATATTCCACACGGTTACTTTAGTGGGGGAAAATTCAGGTAGGTCAAAACTGATCTTTGTGATGGGGTTGAAGGGGTTGGGATAATTCTCATGCACAGCAAATTTTAGCGGAAGAATATCCTCTGTATCGATACCGACTGCTTCTATCGTTTCAAAATAGGCGAATACATCGCGAGTTTGTATGTCTGGTATACAGGAATTACCGATTTGAAAAACCATTCGGCCATTCGTCCCATCATAATCATGATCTGAATCATCCGGGAAAGTCCAAACCACGCCCGAGTACATGGATGTATGTTCTCCCAGATCGGTGAATGTATCTTTATCCAGCACGACCCATTCGGAAGAAGTAGCATCTGTTCCTGCAGACTCTATCCAGTCAGTATTTCCACCTTTGATTGTAGGTTTCCTAACCAGTGTATGGTCTTTGGTGGCAGCCGTAACACCGGCAACATCCCATCCGGAACCAGGATCATCCGAAGTGTCTGCGGCGATATCATAAAAACCAAACAGGTCAATACAGGTAGTATCTGTTCCGTCTATTTTGAAAAGTCCGCGGACATCATCGCCATTGAATACGGCAATATATGATGTTCCGGAGGCGTAAGGATCTTCAATTATTGTGTCTGCCACAGCTACTATCTCCGAACTAGCTTTATCATTGGCAATAACATAAACATCTCCGTTGGTTAGCATTGTCCCAACCGGAAACCGTAACGTGTCATTAAATGGGTTACCATTATAGTTACCCAACACAAGATAATTCGCTAAATCAACGTCCGATCCTGTTCCATTGTAAATCTCTAAATATTTATTATTACTGCTTCCCTCAGCATATTCTGAGAAAAATAGATCGGTTGCTTGGCCTGATGCCAAAGAACAAATCATTATTATCATAACTGTTATTCGATTCATTGTTATTTCCCTTTTTGTTTATTTAATAATTAGAAATTTACCTTCTTTAATTTTCCCAAATGATGAACTTTCGTTATCCAGATTTTCTACGGTAAATAAATACAGCCCGGAAGCAGTCGCTTGATCGTGACGGGTGATAAGATCCCAGGCATGTGCACCTCCGCTGAATTGGGGATTCTTTCGATCATCGATGTTTTGAATATCGCTACCAATGTAATCACTATCATGATCTAAAACATCCACTAAGTCACCTGCCAATGTGAAAATTCTGATTTCTGCTTTTTTTGGTAAATTCTGAAACCAGATTTGCCTGCCCCGGCTGCCATACCCATCCCACTTTGCTTGGCCGCGATACGGATTTGGATACACAGTTGGCTTCGCGGCCCAATCACTGGTGGTTGTTACACCGGGATACACATATTTACGATTCGCATAAATAGAACTTTCCAGACTTTCCAAATTTGCATCAGGATCACCACGATCATATGCAGTGACAGC